>JALSLS010000340.1 GCA_026988195.1 Methylomonas sp. | reverse complement strand
CTCTCTTGATTGAGAGCAGTTTTAAAACTACTCCCAATAAGCAGAAAAGGGCCGTTAGCTCAGCCGGTAGAGCAGTTGACTTTTAATCAATTGGTCGAGCGTTCGAATCGCTCACGGCCCACCATATACATCAAGCCTGTAGAGTTTTCTACAGGCTTCTTTGTTTCTGCATTGCCCAGTTATTGCCCAGCACTTTTTCTATAGTCGCTTAATTTAAAGCCTATCTTCTTTTTCTTTTTAAATAGAACCCTTCCATATTTATCACTTTCTTTTTTAAAATCTATCTCTAATATTTGAATGATTTTTAACAGTCTTTCTAAATGATCAGTATCAAAGTATTCAAGCATTACTTGGTAAAAGAGAGCTTCGCTATCTTTTGGCTCTAAAATGTCATTCTTAATGCTTTCGCCAGTCAGGTCTTTATAGATAAGGTTGTAAACATAAAGCCTATACGCATCTGAAAAGTAAAACCCTATCTCACCGTGTAATGTCAGGGTAAGCTTATTATTGGGGTTAGAAAAATAGTGTGTACATACCATCTTAAAAAGAAATTTACTGTCGGTATCGATAAAGGCATCATCACTTTGCCATAAAACAGTAGTTACAATATTGGCTAAACCATCATCAGTGAAACTCATAAGAGTTTTCTCTTGCCAATTTGCTTCTTTAATTAATGTTTTCATGGATACATCCAAGATAGAGTGAGTTGACAATTTAAACTTTGACTTTATTATATTCATAAACCGTATATACGGAACTACAGAATGTAGTGCGCGGTTTTTGTCACCTAGTTTATAATTAGGTTTCTAGGAATCTGGATATTAAAGAACACCGTGAAGCCCACCTTCGAGTGGGCTTTTTTATTATTCTACTCCAACCCATGAACCATCAGGTGCAATGACACATTCAGTCCCACCTTTAATAGTCTCTCCGTCTGGGCAAGCTACTCCCCTCGTTCCACCTACCCATACGCCCCATCTTGAGATAGTGCATACTTTGCCCCCTCTAATTACACCATCGGGACACGTAATAGGTTCTCCCCCAACCCATGTTCCAGCAGGACTTAATACTGGTTTTTCTTTAGCTGATACTGAAACAGTAATCAATAAAGTAGCGATTAATAAATAATTGCCTGTCATCTTTTGTACCTCATAAAATAATATCTTTTTCATATTCCTCAACAAGAGAAACTAGGAAGTCTAGTCGTTCACCTTGAGGGGTTTGAGATTTAGCGTTCATAAAGAGTTCAATTTCATTGAGTGCTTTCTGGTGATCTAGGTAATTTTCTATAGTATTTTTTGTTAGCCTTGGTATGAGCATAAAACAATCATCCTTTTCATCAAAATACATAACATCACCAACTTTAATATCAAATTTTTCGATATAAGAAGGAGGTAATATTATGCCTAGTTCATCTCCAATTTCTATTACCTCAGTAAGCATTAATAAGATAAACCTTTAGCTACAGACATTGGTATATTAGGGCTTTCAGGATTGACCATGACAGTTTGAGAGCTTGGTTTTACTATTAAGTCCATGTCTTCCATAGGAACAGCACCAAGTAACACTTCATCGCCTAAAACCAAAGCTCCAGTAAAACAAGTACGGTTTTCAAAATTAATTTGAATTGGACCAACGTAGGGGCAAAGATGTTTTGAGCCATCAGCTGTTGTTACTTCTCTTGATTCTGTTTCAGTTAAGCCAAGCTGGATAGATAAATGCTCAGGAATACAAAGATGCAATGCGCCAGTATCAGCTAGCGCCTTAACTTCGATTGCTTTCATATCTGAATCACGCGGATTTGATAGTTGTAATGTTGCTTGTGAAAGTCCCATAATGAACTAGTCCTAATGTTGGTTATTACTTTTGATAGTATATCACTTTGAGTTGAGATATTTCTTTTGTGGTTTTAGCATGTAAAGAATCTATGTATGTCATTCCATTCTGACAGCTATAAACATAAGATACATCACCTTCATTATCTTTACCTTTTGATATTTCAATTACATCTGAAACAGCATAATTATTATCATTATTGTCGTGTCTTTGGGATAAAAGAGATATTTTACTTTTCAGTATAAATTCTTGAGTTACCATCGTTAGAGCATGATTAATATCATCAAAATAATATGTATCAGTGTATTCAAATCCACTATCTTTTGGTATGAATGTTACATCGCAAATAAAAATCAGGTCATGGAGGATAGACTTAAAAGTGTGATAAACCATAACACCTTCATCTTCACTTATTGTTTTAAAAAATGGGTCATTTATTTCCCAGTCTATATGTGTTTCAAAGCTCATTTTTTTCTCCTTTGTTTGTAAAGCTAGATAATGGATTAAATTTTATAGCGTCCTCTAAGTGATCTGGTGAAAAATGACTATAGCGCATGGTCATTATTAAAGACGCATGCCCTAATATTCGTTGTAATACGAGAATGTTTCCACCTTTCATCATAAAGTGACTTGCAAAAGTATGACGTAGTACATGAGTTAATTGTCCTGCTGGTAATGTAAAACTGCATAACTCAATAGCAAACCTAAAAGCAGAATAACAAGACTCAAATAATCTACCTTGAGTATTTGGAATTATCTTGAGAAGCTCATTATTTATTGGGACAGCCCTATTTTTACCAGACTTAGTATCAGTAAAAATTACTTTTCCTTTTATTATGTTTGAGCTAGTAAGCTTTTCAGCTTCCGACCAGCGACAACCTGTAGCTAGACAAATTGAAGCAACAGTTTTAACACTTTCATTCGTGCTAATGTCTAACTTCTCAAGAAGCTCTTCAATATTGTCATCTGTGAGATACGCTAACTCTGTATCTTGGACTTTTAATAATTTAATATTTGAAACTGGATTATTTTCCTTGAATTCACCAGAGCGAATTAAATCATTATAAAGTGCTTTTAAATAAGCTAACTCTCTATTCATAGTATGCGGTGAAATTCCATTGCCTAAACGCTCCGACCTATAGTAAACAAAGGTAGTTGCCTCAAGTTTTGAAGCAACAGGGTTAGCTAAAGAAGCTGATAACCGAACTAGCACTTGGTGACGGTTTTTGCCTGTTTTAAGTGATATTCCATAATTTTTAAACCAATGCTCTACCAGCTCGGACAAATGACGTGTATCTCTTTTTGTATGATTCCAGTCATCTGTGTAGTTAGATAAGATATGGTTTTTAAAACTCAAAGCTTCTGACTTTGTTTTAAAAGTTTTTCTATAACGTCTTGAATTTTCACCCCTTGGACGAAAATCAACACGCCAACCTTTGTTAGTTTTAGTAGGCATAAGTTATCAACCTGTTAAAGCGTATTTACCACAAGTACGTCGATCACGAACTTTTTCCACTATGTGGTTAAGGAATATAGGAACTCTCATATTTCTATCTTTTAAGTGACTTTCAATAATAGGAAAAAAGTCCGCCTGGTATATTTTTTTTGCAATTTCCTCGGGTGTAAGTGTGGTACGAGAGGAGTACATAGTGATTAAGTTGCCTAAAGCATTAGCAATTTGCCTTGAAATGGCAGTAGTATCAGTTTTAGCCTGCACTCTTTTGAATTCAATAGGCTGTTCTTCACAGGTGAATACAATATCTTCATAAAACATCTGCCAGACAGGATGCACGTATTCTTTATCATACATATAGCGGTTAGCGTTTAAAGCGTACTTCCAAAGATTGGTGAAGTATTTGCAGAGTTGTGAATAAGTGGTTAAAGGCTTATCTAGCCCTGTAGAGAACTGCTTGATAACGCTCTGATGGAATCTAAACTCTATGCGCGTAACTGATTTTTCAGGGTCGTAAGAGCCTAGCGTGTACTCTCCCCATTTTTCATGGTAATAATCTACCTGATCTACTTTAAGCATCTGTAAATCTTTACGATAGAAAGAAGATTGCAATGAACTACGGCTACCTAAAGTCAATGATTCAGCACGCCCATAACTAATAGCGCATTCAGCTATCGTATCAAACTCAATACTAGAAATGCCGTCATAGGACTGTATTCTCTTTGCTCTTGTAACCATGTTATCTATCATGTGAGCAGGAAGCTCCCAACCTTGAACATCGACAGCTAGGTGGACTTCTGGCTCTGTTGCTTCTGGTTCTTCTAAAAGCATATCTGCTACAGAGGATAGGAATTCATCTATTTGTTTTGGTGTTCTTTTGGCAATAAAGTGAGGAGATAACTCAATCTTTAAATGTGAGAATTCGACATCGATTTTTTGAAAGTAACTCCCAAGAAGAATGTAAACACCCAGTTCAGAGTTTTGTAGACTGTAGCGATACCGCGCATTTTTACCCATGCGCTTTACTTTTAAGTCGCAAGGTATAGTCATTCTTCTATAGCGAATGGCACTGGTATTATTAATTTCATCTTTATAAATATATGTTTCACCATCTTGTGTTAATGCTTTAAAAGCATCATCTAAAAAATGATCAATAGTTCCTTTAAATATTTGTTTGTAGGTATCACAAACAGCACCACAAATTAAATAGTCTTGTGTTCCATTAGCTTGACCATGTTTATCAGAAAAGTAGATATTTCCTTTCTCAAATTGCTCATTTTTTTCTAAAGATTCTAATGTGTATCGTTGCCAATTTTTACCCTTCATTTTTAAATACCCTTGTGTTGTTTATTGTTAAATACTGTCCAAGTATTGTTAATAAGTAACTTGTTTAATCAGACGTGTTACAGGAACGTCTGTTTCACCTGAAAACTGCCAGACGTTGCTACCGCCACGTCCGCCAGCCTGTCAGTTTTCAGGTGATTTAAATGGATTCTTAATTAGAGGCGCATCTTTCTTTGATGCTGGTACTGGTTTAATTGCTTCACCATTAGAAAGTAGTGAATAATCTGTATCTTGATTGTGTAACTCACACTGAATAAAGCGTGTTCTGTATTCGGGGTGTTTGATAATGGCGGTACAGTCATCGAGGAAACGAAAAGAATAGCCAAGGTCAACTAGTAGCCTTATATCGGTTTGACGTTGCTTATCTTCTCTTTTGAGGGTGATAAGCCTTTTCCCCATGAGAATACCCGCCAGATGAATTTCAAAGCTTTCCAGATAATCATTAGAATAGGTAGGAGAAACAACATTAGTGGCGCTTGTTTTAATAAGGCGACCACCAGAAGAAATATTATTAGGGGTAGTGCCTTTTTGGTAAGGAGTATCATTAGGCGCAATAGCTTCATTAACATTTTTTTCATTATTTGTTTCTCCAAACATTTCTAAACGATTTAACTCATAGATGGCGTAACTAAACATCCCAATAATCAAGAAAAGAACAAGGAATATTTTTGGTTGTAAAAATATGTTTCTGCCAGCTGATGAATCCCTAACTTCACCAGTAGCAGTAGAACCATAAAGCTTGAATATAAATTGCGGTATCTTTCTTACACGTTGTTGCAATATATCTGCCTTAGAATTACCTGTATTAGTTGCAAGGTGCATATACTCCCAATACGAACCACCTACACCTATTACAGCCCTGTTAATATGCTTAAAGGCTACTTCTGCTACATCATGGAATACAGGATGAAATTTTTTGTAAGAAGGGGAAGTAAGAGAGAAGTCCCAGTTATAGTGGCGATGCATCTCTAATGCTTCTGTAAGGTTTTGGGGTCTTATAATGTGATTATTATCAACATCAAAAACAGCATTACCATTTCGATCTGTAAGGAAGTTATTAGGATTGGTCAATTCTTCTGGCTTGCCAGAGTGAAGATTAAATCTATCGAGATCTTTAGTGCGCCATTCTTTTTTAAATATTGTATTTATTTCATCAATAATAAAATAAGCATCTTGGGGTGCCCAATGAAAGAAACGACGTAATTTTTCCTTATCTTCAACCTTTCTTGTATCAAAGTGAATAACCGTAAATTCTTCTGATACTGAATATAAGGACTTAAAAAACTTCTTTTGTTTTTTGTATGCTTCTTTTAGCTTAGAAGCATCATCTAAACCTCGGACATTGGTAATAAGAACGCGACCGCCTTTTAATGCCTTTGGTAAATCATCAAGGATTGCACCAGATGTTTTATAAGTTCCAGGCGGACCATAGTGAAGATTTATAGCCATGCTCTAATGTATCCTCGTATAGACAAAAAAAGACCAAGGAAAGTAGCTAATAAAATGAGGATTACATCAAAAATAAATTGATAAGGAATTTCAAGATTTATGAGACCAACGATAACGTGTAAAAGTAAACCAATAAAAAGAAGATGTATGAAAATTAACTTCAAATAATTAAAACTACTTAGTTGGAGTTTTGGCTGTAAAGAAGGAATTTTACTTAATGTTTTTTGGTCTTTCGGTTTGCCGTAATATTTATTAATAGGCATATATCAATTCTCCTTTATTTATAGAATGGCATCGTCATTTTAAGAACTATTCTTGTGATGTAAGCAGCGACTATGATTTGTATGTAAGTTGCTATGTTTAGAGCATCAAAGACATAGCCAATTGAAGGGTGAAGTTGAGTGGCATAAGCATTTATTTTTGAATCAAGCGTTAGACCATTTATTAAAGTACTGAATAGATTAAAAGCTAGTTCACCAGACCACATCATGGTATCTATTATCATTGTTAAGAAACTGTTTACTAGAAATGTGCCGAAGTCCGATAGAAGCTCTTTAAAGGAGTTCCAAGCATTAGTAAGTAAATCTATAATATCTTGCATATCAACCACCCAATACAATAATGAGGGCATCGTAATAAGCCCAAAGAACAACAAGAACACCGAGAAAAACAAGAATGTACTCAATCCAAGTGGTGTCTACAGTGAAAGTATTGTTAAGAATTTGAAAGCTCATATCAGGCATTGCTCCTGCAAATGAAATATTATTAATATCGAAGAGCGCAGTAACTCTATCTGTTTGAGTGTTTAGGTAATCGCTAAACTCTTGTTTTTTAGCATTCAATTCTGTTTCAGAATCAGGAAAATCTGTTACTTCACCTGTTGGTGCAGTTGTTGTAAGGTTATCTTTTATATTAGTGAGAAGTTGATTAGAGGTATCTGTCTTGGATTCGAGACTGGTTAGGTCAACGGACACACTACCAGCACCTAGGTTTTCCAAGGAATCAATAATGTTATTGGCGTTAATAGTATTACCATCACCAAGTTGACCAATTTTGTTATTTAAACCTGCAATTGAGTTAATTATACGATCAGCATTAGCAACGGCATCTGCTCTATTTTGACTTAAACTGTCACGAATAAAGCCACTTGAAGTTTCTATTGTGAATTGTAATCCTGACCTTAATGATGCTGTTTCATCATGTATTCTTTGATCAGTTCTGGTAGCTGACTCTAATACTTGCTGTCTTAATTGCTCTATAGCTTGCGTAATTGCTGAATCAGAAATAACAGAGATGTAGGCGAGAGTAGGATTAGGGTTTGGGTCGGGATCAGGGTCGGGATTAGTTGCTACTGTTGTACATGAGAAGGATAGATTGTCAGGGTCAGTATAATTGAAGCTATATGTATCAGTATCTAAATTACAGTTACCTTGAATCCTTGACCATTCTAAGCATGTAGTCTCACTATCACATTCTTGATTCGTATATGTAACAGGACAATTAGCGGTTTGCAGTGCGTAGGAATTATCAGAGCATTGTTTTAGGTATGGTCGATCACAGCCTGTATAACCTAATAGGTCAGAAGGGAATCCATCAGGGCAAACATTTTCTAAACATTCATAGGTAAAAAAGATGTAGTGATAATGGAGAGATTCAGAATAACCAGCACTTACCGAGCTAACATTGTAAGTAAAATGTAATTTCCCCGAGGTGTTCGTGTTACCAGCATAATACTTTTCGGCTTGATAAGTTATTACAACGTCATTTGCTATGCTTGCTTGATATGAAGTTAATATTGTTGATTCAACACCATTAACCAAGCTTGATACATCATTGTACATTTGACCAGTAAAGCTAAATGTTGTTGTTATGCCATTCTTGGAATAGCTTGATGCTTGAAGGTTTGAATATTTTAACGAAGTGGTAGTTAATATCGGGCATGAAAGATATTCATCATTCACGAATTCAACTGCATTAGCAGAACTTGTGATGATTAGAAATACGATAATTAGTAAACGACTATGAGCCATAGCATTCACATTTATTTGGTGAGTAAACGCTTATATTCTTACTGTTTTTTAAACATTTTGATTTGCATAATGAGTATGCTTTTTTAATTTTCTCATTCTTAACTAAGAAAAAGTCATACTTAGGTTTATTTTTATCTTTGTGAATGTAATAGATGAAGTAGCGACCATCCAGAATATTGAACCCAGTACCGTATGATTTGCCGAATGTTATGAAGCAAGATTTTTTAGTTGCTTTTACAAGATCATAAATATTATCTGAATGAATGTAGTCACCACAGACTGTTAATTGATACAGGTATTTATCAGCAGTAGCAGTATTTATGCTTAATGTGATGATGATAGTTAATAATGTTTTTGAGAGTAAATTCATAGTATTAAAAAAAGGGAGGTTTTATCCTCCCTTCTCGCTATTGGGATGCGATAAACAACCCAACTGTAAAAGCTGTTACAAAGCTAAATCCTAGGATGATGGTAAATAGCACGTTTAACCGTTTTTACCTTTACGAAGCATTCCCATAGCCCATGTAACAGCCATAACAATAACCATTGCTGTAATTAGCAAGATGCCTACTGCTTTAGCGGTATCACCTGCATTAGTGATTGCGCCTGAAATACCTGCTGTAACAGTTGCATCAGCTTCTGCCCATACTTGGGTAGTACCAACTAGACCAACAGCAAGTGCTGTAGAGCCGAACTTTAGTGCTTGTTTAAATTGTTTCATTTTAGAAACTCCTTAATTTTGTAGCTGTAAGAAGGTTTAAAAACTCATGTTGTCCAGCTACTTAAAACAACATGAAAAAATATTAATCATCTTTATTCTTTTTAAATACACCAACTGAATACGAAAAAAGAAAAACAAAAAATAACCAAGAGAAAATAATCAAAATTAAATAAATATCTTGTTTGTTCATACTATGTACACCCAGATGTTTAAATGATATTTCTACCACGCCTTACCATATTGACAATAAGCCCCACACCAAACCCAGTTGCCAAAGCAGTCATTGAGCCTAAAACAATCATTGCAAAATGTTCTGATGAAAAAGTTGTAATAAGGGATTCCCAAAAAGTAATATCGGGTATTTCCAGTTCTTGCCATGAGCGTTTGTTGTAAGGGCAATGACCTTGTATGTGACCAACTTTTGTTGGGTCGGAACAGGTAAGAACTAATATTTTCATATATTTAGATATGACTTGGTTACCCACCCTTAACACACAGCTACGACACTTTTAATGGTGTCTACACTGTGTATTAAGCGTGGATAACGCATTGCAATTAAGCCGCTTTTTTTGCAGAGTGTTGTGGTGGTACTTCTACATCTTCGACTCGAAGGGTTGTAGCTTTACCTTTTCCCATAACGATTTGTACAGTAGCTGTTATTTTGCAGGGGTAGCTTAGTCCTTGCATTTTGTCGAGTAAGTCATAATCACACTTAGCACCCATTACCGAGCGACCTACTGTATTTGGATTAGTAGCATCTGCATCTTGTAGTAAGTACATTTTTGCGATTTTTGTGCCGTTTATATCGAAGCGTTCAGCACCGATGATTTCTATTTGCATTTGTGTTTTCATGTTTCACCTTTTAAGTAACCCTTTAGTAAATTAAATGCCTGCGCCTGTTGATCAATTCAATATTGAGTTTGCAGTTGAACGGAGTTACTCAATAAAGAAGGACAAGTTATGCAGGACTTTGTTTACGCTGTAAGGGTAATTAACAGCGATTTGGACTTGTTTTATAAAGTGCAATCTCGTGTCATGGATGCGATGTTGATCAATCGTCGTTTACCATGTTTTATCGTTTGTATGTATCCGCGATTAATCCAACCTGTTAAAACGCCTATTTCAACCCCTGATACTTCTGAAAATTTTTCTCGGGTCATAATTGGAACGAAGACTGGTGTTGTTGTAATGTCGAGATTTGTGTTTGGTTCTGTCATAATTAATCCTAATGTAAAATAACATATACTCATATATGAGTACCAAAGAACACTATACTTAAATATGAGTATAGTCAAGCAAAGCTGTTATTAAATATGCGAAAGAAAAAAACACACGAGAAACTTAGACTGATTCGCGAAGCAGAGGGCTTAGGGAGAGGTGACTTTTCTAAAATAACTGGTGTATCAAAAAGAACAATAGAGAGCATAGAAAACAAAGGAACTGATCCAAGAGCAAGTTATTTAAGTGAGGTATGTTCAGTATTTCCAGAGTATGCTTTATGGTTAATGCTTAATGAGATCAATATAGAAATAGGGCAGGTGTCTCCTAAGATCAAAGCAATATGGAATGACTATACACTTGATAAATATGAGAGAGATGAGTTTGAAACTTACGGCATATCTACGAAAGAATGGAATCAATTAGATAAAGAACATTCAGACGGTGTAGTAACAAAATTAGTATTTGATAGATTTAATGTGGTTCACAGGGCTATATTGATAAATATTAAAAAAGACTATGATGAACAAGTCAATGATGCAGAGGATACATCAGGGCTATTTGAGTAATTTACGACGATTGAAATAAAGGAGAGATATTGAAATGAAACTTTTTTTAATAATATTTATGGCAGCTAGTTTGACTTCTTGCTCGAACAATAAGCAAAAAGCCCAATGGGAAACCTTAAAAAGCAAAGAAAGCATTGTGTGTAGCTCACCACCAAATATGTCTAATAGAAGATTGAATGCCTATGAAAATGACAAAGTAATATTTATCAGCTTTGAGAAAAAAGGGATGCTATTAAATGTTAAAGAGACTCTTAAACTAATTGGTGAAGGTTTTCGATTCTATCAATTAGCGAAGAGGGAAACGAGATACGTTATTACCACGAAGAATAATAAATTAACATTTACACCGTGGAGAACTAAAGCCTATCAGGAAAGCTTTATTGGGAAAAGTAAATGGCCTATTCCACGAACCAGCATAAAACAATTAAGAAAATTCATGGATTGTAGTTAGGCTAAAGATCATATTGTCACCAAAGGATTTATTATGTTATCTCACATGGAAACCGATGTTGCAGCAGGGGTAGTTTCTTCAATTCAAGGTAATATTTTTCGTTTAACTCAAAAAAACGGAA
Source organism: Methylomonas sp. (assembly GCA_026988195.1). GTDB lineage: Bacteria > Pseudomonadota > Gammaproteobacteria > Methylococcales > Methylomonadaceae > QPIN01. The sequence continues at coordinate 398 of JALSLS010000340.1, read as the reverse complement.
CAACACCTGAAATTGAAGAAGATATTAAAACCATACTGGCTTTTAAAAGAAGGGCTTTATTTGATTTTAAAAACATGGAATACAAAGAAATAATGTCATTCTCTAAAAAATGGTTTGGCAAGTATCCTAACGGATAATTAGATTTTCTTTAATTTTTTTTTGCCCAGCTTTTGCCCAGCCCATAGTAATTTATTGTTACTTATAGTTATTGTGCTACAGGTTAAGTTATTGTTATGTATATTATTGTTAGTTATAGTTAATGCTATAAATGGACTTTTAATCAATTGGTCGAGCGTTCGAATCGCTCACGGCCCACCATATTTTTCAAAGGCTTAGCTCACGCTAAGCCTTTTTCATTTTAGGTCTTGTGCCATTTTTGTGCCAAAAGTTTTTAGAGT
>JALSLS010000339.1 GCA_026988195.1 Methylomonas sp. | reverse complement strand
GGTGAAATTAAAAATAGCAATATTGCTTTGGCTATTCGGTTCTCAGGCCATCGCCTAGGGGTTGCTTTAGCCCTAACAGCAACATCAGGCCTTGTTGTATACGACCCTCACTTATTAAGCTATTCGGTCATCGCTTGGGTAATAGTGGCAGTTGCCATTTTTATCTCACAAACTCTGTTATCAATCTTATTGCGCCATATTTTATTACCTAAAGTAAATATTGCTGAAGAAGTAGGCGAACAAGCCAATGTAGCAATCGGTTCCATTGAAGCCGCTATTTATATAGGTATAGGCTTTACCTTTGTTGGTTTATTTGCTTAAAAATAAAAACCCAATTACTTGCCATTTTAAATGGCAAGTAATTGGGTCTTTTGTTATGTTTATTGTAACCATTCACCTCCCCCTTTGAAAAAGGGGGATTGAGGGGGGGTTATTTTGCTAATGCTTTTATTTCTGGTGTCTTCGATAACGCTTGAATAACGTCTTCTAGTTCTTCAGAAAAATCCGACTCTATTGCCACCTCTCCAACAACATGAATTAGATCAGAATAAAAACCTTCATCACCTGTTAGCCTATGCCAAAAATCTTTACCTATCCATATAGGATAGTCATATTCACTGGTGATTCTTTTATAATGCCCATTCAAACTGACTGTATCACCATAAACGATACCTACAACCATATCAGCATGAGTAATTCGTAAGTTATTTGTTCGTCCTAAGCTTATTACTTTTTTAAAGTGACCTGCTATAGTTTCTACATCATCTTTATTAATTGTATTTGGACCTGATTTCAATTGGCAATAAATTTTATGTTTACTAATTTGATCAGTAAATTCTATATCAATACCCGATGTTGTACTCCCAAAAGACGATAAAACTTCATTGGTAAACTTTTGAATATTTGTTCCAAAAGAGGTTGTGATAGAAGTACCTAATACACGAGGATATAACAGAGCCTTTGCAATACTTTCTGGCTCTGTATTCCCCGTTAAAAAATTAGATAAATAGACAGCTAAAAATGGATTAATATCAAATTTTGATGCATTTACTAACTTTTGAGTATTCTTGATATGATTTTCAGCAATACTTTCCTTAAACCAAATTTTAGCCTTCTCTAAAATTTCCTTTTTTTTCGCTTGATCCATACCTTAAAACCCCTTAAAATAAATAACCCTGTATAACGTTGACCACCTTTTAATTTGAAAAACTATTATTCTTTAGCAGAAACCGCCGATTTATTAGCAGTCTCTAAGCAAACTCTTAGGCGGTGGGATAAAAATGGGACATTAACACCCACTCGAATGCCTAATAATTATAGAGCATATGCTCCTGACCTGTTAAAAGAGTATATAAATACTACCCCTAAACAGGAAATCAAAGAAGGTAGTACAACCTATAGCCCTGCGATTAAGCCTTATTCCGTTATAGAGTTATTTGCAGGTGCTGGTGGAATGGCACTTGGGCTAGAAAAAGCAGGATTATCCTGCCAATTACTCAATGAAATTGATTCTTGGGCATGTAAAACATTAAAAAAGAATAGACCTCACTGGAATGTTATAGAGGGCGATATTAAACAGCAATCATTTACCAAGTTTAAAGGAAAG
>JALSLS010000338.1 GCA_026988195.1 Methylomonas sp. | reverse complement strand
CTAAGGGTTACATTCAATGGATCATTGATAAGTTAAACAATAGACCTAGGAAATGTCTTAAGGGCAGAACCCCTAATGAGGTATTCTTTGCTGGAAATAGGATTGCACTTGCGAGTTGAATTCACGCTGTCGCATTAGTATGAGTAGAAAAGGCAACTGCTGGGACAATGCACCGATGGAATCTTTTTTTGGCAGACTGAAGGTTGAACTGGTCTATGCTAAAAACTTTCAGTCGATTGAGGAAGCGAGATCCTGTATCTTTAGTTATATTGAGATATTTTATAATCGTAAAAGAAGACACTCAGCGAACGGGGGAATAAGCCCCGTAGCGTTCGAGGAAAATGCAGCATTAGCTGCTTAAATGGTGTGGCTACTTTTCGTGGGGAACATTAGCAACAAAAACAAAAGTTATCAATCACACCTGACATAATGCTGTCAGTAGACATCCTTTATACTAATGTTTCATACAATTTAATAGATAGGTGAGACATGAAGAATAAAAAAATTATGTATTCTGTTGTATCAATACTATGCTTTGTATTGGTAAATATGACTAATGCTCAGAATAAAATAAGCAATAATGAACTTACTCAAAAGAAAACAAAGGAGGTCAAGATGATAACCCCAAATACTGCATTTCCAGTTTTTATAGTAAATAATATTGAAAAGGCTAAAACCTTTTATGAAAAATATTTTGATTTTAATGTTGTGTTTGAAAACGAATGGTATTTACATTTAGTTTCTAATTCAGGCATCCAAGTTGCATTTATGCTCCCAGATCAACCAACACAACCTAATATATATCACACAAAGTTTAGTGGTAGTGGAGTAATTTTTAGTCTAGAGGTTAATGATGCAGATTCAGTTTATTCTTTTGCTAAAAAACAGGCACTTGATATTGTGCTTGATCTTCGGTCTGAAGAGTGGGGTCAACGTCATTTCTCTTTAAAAGACCCTAATGGAATCTATATAGATATTATTCAAGCAATACAGCCAACTGATGAGTACAAACAAGACTATGAAGACAAATAGAAAACTAACGAACCTAAAAAATATCGGTAATAAAATTGCTGGTCGTTTAAATGAAGTGGGTATTTTTTCAGAGGAAGAGTTAGTATTTTACGGTGCTGTAGAAACTCATAAAATGATAAAAATAAATTTTCCAGATGAAACTTTACCTGTTTGTTATTATCTTTATTCATTTGAGGGTGCTATCCGAGATGTGCATTGGAATGAAATAGGTGAAGGAACAAAGGAAAAACTAACAAAAGCGATTGGAGAGTAGTTATAACTTGAATTCAGCTCTGAAAAATATAAAAGCTTAACAAGTCATTACATCTGACCTACTTAAGCTGGGCTTCTTCTGATGTAATGGTTTGTAATATGGTTTTGTAGTTTTAAGAATCCTCGTGCCAGTTTTCCGTGGATCAGCTGAATGAGGCGTTATGCTATTAAAACAAAATCCCACCTTGATTTTTAACCCTTTATAAGTACAATGTACATATATGAAACAGCTAGAATTTGAGTGGGATAAGAAGAAAGAGAAAACTAATGCTAAAAAGCATGGTGTATCCTTCGATGAAGCACGTACAGTCTTTTATGATGAGCAAGCT
>JALSLS010000337.1 GCA_026988195.1 Methylomonas sp. | reverse complement strand
GAGCTCGCCCTTTAGGAAACCGATTACTTTTAACGGGTCGACTCTCACCATATGCTTTAATTTTTATATTTTTCTCATTCATCCCTTGGCTCACCAAATAACGCTTAATCTCATCAGCACGCTTTTGCGATACAGCGAGGTTCCTTTTGCGCTTGCCTTTACTATCCGTATAACTTTTTATCAGTAAACTTGAATTGGGTAAAAATTCTTGTGCATATTTAACAATTAAATTTAAACGTTTTTTTTCGGTTTGCGTTAACTTAGTATTCCCCTTTCGATAATAAATGATGCTTAATGCATCGGGCCCAAAAACACTAAGTTGAATCATTTTATTATTGTTTGGTACTGAATAACGCCCATTTTTTATATTTATTTTACTATTAGGAACGCCTAAACCAATAAGCTTAGCGCTAATAACCTTGGCTCTTTTTTCAAACCATTTTTTATCCCGTGTGCCCATAATAGCCGTATCACTTACAATAGTAATTTTTGCACCTTTAACTTCTTTTACATATCTTGCTGTATTTTTTAATTGAGTCAGCATTGCTGAATTTAATACTTGGCTTCTAGGTTTAAAAAACAAACTTTTTTCCAACAAATTTTTTAAACCAAAAGGTAAAAAATTTTTTCTACAATCAGCGAACTGTTGGTATTTTTGATTAAAATTAATCGCGGAAATAGAGACTTGGGTTTCAGGTAACTGACTTAGAGCGGTGGCTCTTATATATCTAAAGGTTGGAGATAGCCCAGCTGACAGTGCATCTAGCATTTGCTCGGCCACATTACCATACACACTTAATTGTGATGTACTCTTAATATCGACAGTCTGGTCAAGAACAACCAGATAATCCTTTGTAGCAACTGTTTGATGCAACCAAAATGGATTTTCAATAGATAAACTTGCTTTAATAATTTCGGGTTTAAAACGCGCCTCCCTAACTGAAAGGCGTAACAAATCGCCGGATTGATGGGTAAACCCAACGATTCCATATAAAGGGATATACTGCAGCAATTGACAGGATGAGGCTCCTTCTTCTACTTTCCAGTCTGCTTTAAATAACGGTGCGGCATACTCATCAGCAATAGCAACTGAACTAAAAAATAAAATAATGACCAAACAATCTTTAAAGCTTTTCATCTTTTTAACCCACTATTTCTCATAATATAGATAGCGGCCAAAAGTAGTTTTTTTTTACTTTTTTTGTAACTTATTCAATTTGTGAGTAGACAATGATAATGGCAGAGCGGAGTAATGGGATTGCGCCCACCGTGCTTAATATTTGGAGTTACCCCCGCATGTCCAGTGTTTACTATCGTGTGGTAGACCTACTTTGCCAGAACGGGGCTTTCACCTGCTGGAATAACTTCTGTGCTGGTACACTCCATGACCACTGCTGAAACCATACAACTACCCAGTAGATTTCGTCAATCCATTTTTGGTTAAAATAAAAGCATTGATCACGCACGACTAAAACCCATGCCCCGTGGAATATATTTAGGAACGTGTATGGAATAACTTCCCGAAATTATAACGTAGGATTTTTGTTTCAGGTGGAATGATCTCATGAGGCGCATAGCAAGCTACGCAACGAATGAGATCATTCCACCTGGAGCAAAAAGAC
>JALSLS010000336.1 GCA_026988195.1 Methylomonas sp. | reverse complement strand
TAGTTATCATATCGACTTAAAACGCTTATTTGGAAATTGCCAAGAAATAGCAAGTAACAAAAAATTTGTTATTTGGCAGGTAAAAAAATGACAGAAGAAAATATTAGGCTGGTGGTACTAGACACCGAGACGACTGGACTAAATCCTAGAGAAGGCCATAGGATAATTGAAATAGGGTGTGTTGAGCTAATCGATCGGCGACTGACTAAAAATACATTTCATGTATACCTCAACCCAGATAGAGAAATAGATGCAGGTGCAATTGAAGTACATGGAATTACCAATGAGTTTTTACAGGATAAACCACGGTTCCAAGATATTGTAGATGATTATTTAGCCTTTACCGAAGGGGCTGAATTAGTTATTCATAATGCGCCATTTGATGTCGGTTTTTTAAATCATGAACTTGCGCAATTGAAGGGTAAGGGAAGAGGGACGACTGTAGAAGAGCATAGTACTATTTTTGATACCTTACCTTTTGCCAGAAAGAAGTATCCTGGAGCGAGAGCAAGCTTAGATGCCTTGTGTAAACGCTTTGGGATTGATAATAGTCATCGTGAGTTGCATGGTGCATTATTAGATGCGGAAATACTGGCCGATGTCTACCTAGCAATGACGGGTGGTCAATTTTCGTTAATGGATTTTGAAGATGGAAAAAAGGTCGTTAACCAAGAGATTGTTAGACTATCAGCTGATCGAGCTAAACTAAAAGTGATCAAGTGTAATGAGCAAGAACTGCAAGCACATGTATTACGACTAGAAGCCATTGAAAAGGCAGGGGGTAGATGTATGTGGAGTAAAGAGTAAACCCTCTCACAAGGGGGGAGAGGGTGGTTATATCCAAGTATTAGTCGGCGCGATTAAAATAATGCTTTTTTTTCTGAAAATTTCCATTACTTTCGCGCCGAGGGCGGACGCTCCTACATCATAACCGCCTGCTCACTTGCTGAATAGCTATCAATATTCAACTCGTACCCGATAATTTAGTGTTACCGTACTTTCAGCCGGAATTTTTATTCGCCATTCTGCAGTATCAGAAGTTACTTTTTTGTGGGGGTGACTTTCTTTTAGCATTTTCCAGTCAGCCGGAATAGGTTCGCGGACTACGACTGTAACAGATTCAGATTTTGCATTTTTTAACTCTATTTGATATGCACTTTCAAAGCTTTGTCTGTGTTTGACTTTAGTAAAATCCGTTTGTTTTTTATTTGCAGTTATATCAAAAGCATTCCCTAGTTTTAGTCTAATAGTTTCATTTTTTGGTGTGTGATCAATATTATCTTCACCAATAAATTGCACATTATTTTGACTGTCTTTTTTGTACACCCGAACCGTACCTTTAGGAATGGGTAGCCCTAAGTTAGTCGTTTTATTATTTTCGAATTGAACAAAAACACTAACCTTTAGTTTGTTTCCAAGCTGACCATGCTGCCTATTGTAGTAATAGTTACTTCCATTTAATACAAACTCTTTAGTAACAGGAATGCTATGAGCTGACAACAAGGCAACTTGTTTGGTCTGGTTGTTTAAAAGAGTGGTAGGGCGGTTTAATCCATAGAGATGATATTCAAATAAATTTTCTTGGCTCATAGCCATAGCGCCATCATCCATGGCAAAACTTTTCTTTCTTTGAGTTGGTAAGTATGTGGGAGATGTTACTCTGTTGACATCCCCAGCCACTAACTGCAATTTTGTATGCTTATAATCTGCACCACTTAAATTTTTTAATGTGACCCAGCCTTGTATGTCCATAACACTGTCGTCAGCATTCAATTTAGCAACATAATCAGCCTTCCATGATAACCCCCCTGACAAATAGCTTAATTCTAGTTGCTGGGAGCGATTGGTAGCACTGTTTAATTGAGTGATTAAAGTCGGTTGGTCACGAAGGTTTTCGGGGATATTATCAAAAATATATTGGCCTTCAGGATTAGTGACAATTCTATCTCCAATTTTAAGAACCACACCTTGATGGGTGCTGAGGACACGTGCTTTTTCAATAGATTGTTTGCCCGTTACAGGGTTAAGCCTTGCAATACGGATTTGTTTACCCACATATTTGTCTAATAATTTATTAGGTGTCAGTAAGTCATAATCAAAATTTTGTTCATAGACTTTAAATGCTTTGCCGTGGCTTATACTGCGTAATATCGCCGTTTCTGGTCGCATTTTTGCACTGACACCCCGAAAGGCAAGGTGATTAAAACCTTTATCTAAAATGACTTTGCGCTGGTCTTTGATTAAAGCTAAGTCATTATTATAAATAGTGATTGAAAGTTGAGACTGATCCGCTAAGGTGGTTTTTTTTTCAATTACCTGAGCTAAGCTTGTTATAGAAAATATGGAAAGTGACGCTGAAATAATAATAGATGAATAATTCATAGGAGGTAATAAGCAAATAATGAAGTGGTTTTGTGACAATTTATGACCAAATTGGTTCGTTGCCCTTTGCCCTAAGTAGAAGGGGGGGAGCTAATAATGAGTTTGTGATGTGAGAATAGGAGTCACACTTTGTTACAATTTGTTTGATTTGAGACATATTTTTGCAATAACTTTTATTTATTCTGGTGGTGAGTTTGTAATTTAAGAATTACAAGTTGAATACATCTGTTTTCAAACCACGTTACTAAGGATAAATAATTATGAGTAAGTCTTTGAGTTATATTTTTACAGTTTGTGTGCTGTTATTAAGCACACAAGTTACCAGTGCGGGGCGAGCTGGACATGGGTATGGGCACGGGCCGAGTAGATCTGATTTTAAAGTACGTGCTTTTTACGGTGATAAGGTTTTAGATCGTGTTGTAGCAATCGATGTGCATAAAATGCAATTAGCAGGTACTATCAATACGCAAGGGCTTACGCCTTATCCTGTTGATCAGGCTGGAACTTTAGATAAGGTTTATGCAATTACTAGAGGTTCTAGTTCAATTGATGTTATCACTGCAGATTCTTTAAAAAATTTAGGTGTGATAAACCTTCAGCATAAGCCACGTTCTGGTGAGTCTTATAATGCTCGCTTAGGGTTAACATTGATTGCTGGAGCGAATAAGCCAATGACCAGTGTTATTGATGTTATCAATGATACTGTTGTTGGAGTTGCGGGAGTCGATGTTGAAACGATACAAACTGCTGATAATGGTGGAACACTTTCTTCAGGGCATCCTGCATGGCTAAGTAAAGATCGCTTTGTAGTGATTGATAGGGTTGCTAGAGTGATTCAGCTTTATGGAATTAAAAAAGTCCAAGATACTAATCTGGATTATCATTGGGAGATCACTTATTTAGATGAAGTTGCAACGCCTACTTCAGTTCACCATGTTTTACATAGAGATTTAGCTCAGCTTAGTCAGTATGAAAAGCATAACTTTTATGCTTTAGCTGAAGGATCTGCTAAAGAAGGTATTCATCCTGCTATTTTAAAGCTACGTTTACATAAAAATGATCGACTCACTTTAGATGACAGTGTTTATCTTGATCGTTTTGATGCGGCTATTATGTCATCTCATCATGCGGATTTTCACCCAGATGGAAAACATATTTATGTAGGCTCAACAGAAGGACATTTGTTTGTTATTAACCGTCTAAGAATGGCTATTAAAAGGGTTATTAAAACGGGTAAAGGAACCGGTCATACACGATTTGTTCCGGCAAGAAATTTAGCTATAGTAACAAATCATAATGATACTTTTTTAACCGTTATTAACACTAAAAGACATAGAAAAATTAAAGATGTTCAAGTGAGTGGTCCACAAACACAGGGGCAAATTTTACAATCTCACACTAACTTTGTTAGCCCTGATAGCATGTACTATTATGCATTTGCAAGTGATAATGGTTTCTTTTTTGAATTTAACCTTGACAGCTTAAAAGTAGAAAGAACACTTTATACAGGAGGAGCCCCTGTGCAAGGTAGCTTTATCAATTGGGATTATTTCTCTTATGGTGGCGAATCAAGTTCAACGGGTATGTAATATACCTAAAGCACGAAACCGCTCGTTTGTAATGGGTGCGCTGCCTATCGTCAGCGCATTCTTATTTCGTACACGTTCCTTACCTTGAGAGTACTAGGGCTCTCAGTGGGTAAATCCATTCTTTATCACTGTTGTTTGTTACATTTTTTCAATTAACTTCAAAAATCGTTGGTAGCGCTGCATAGGTATTTTTCCTGATTCTGCTGCGGCTCTAACCGCACAGCCCTTATCTTTTATATGACGGCAGTTATTAAATCGGCAATCTTCAAGTAAAGGTTGAAACTCTCGGTAACCCCAAGCTAATTGTTGTTCTGTCATACCCGCTAAACCAAAAATCGCAACGCCTGGGCTATCAATTAAATCTCCGCCTTCGGGTAAATGGTAAAGTGTTGCAGCTGTGGTAGTGTGGCGGCCATGCTTAGTGATTTCAGAAACCGTATTGGTCTTGAGTTCTTTATTTGGAATAATGGTATTGGTGAGTGATGACTTACCAACACCAGACTGACCGGCAAATAAACTAATTTGATTATTTAATGCCGCTTTAAGTGCGTTAATTCCAATATTTTTTGTTGCACTGACTTTGTGCATATCATAGCCAAGGTCTTGGTATTGCTGTAATTCAACTTCAAGTTTTTTAATATCGCTTAAATCGATTTTATTCAATACCAAAACAGCATCAATATTTCTATTTTCACAAATCGCTAAGTATTGATCGATTAATAAAAAATCACAATGGGGTTCAGTAGCAAAGATTACGTAAATTTTATCGATATTAGCAGCAACAGGACGAGTTTTCTTATTCCTACTAGGACGCAGTAAAATAGAGCGCCTAGGTAATATTTCTTCAATACGGCCTTGATCAGCTGAAGATTTGATAACCTTAACCTGATCGCCCACAGCGACTGTTTCTAGTTTACGCCTGGTTTGGCATAAAATAATTTCACCTGCTATTTCAACGGCAATCCCTTGCCCAAGGTGAGATATTACCCTCCCTTCAATTAAATCAGTCATCTTTCTTTATGCTTTAGATTCTAAATGAGCAATACGAATAGCCGCAGGTGGATGGCTGTAATGGAATGCTGAATATAGTGGATCTGGGGTTAAAGTGCTGGCATTTTCTTCGTACAATTTAACTAAGCCACTGATCATTTTACTAGCTTTAGAATTTTGGGCTGCAAAATCGTCAGCTTCAAATTCAAATTTACGTTGAAAATATGCACTGATAGGTTGCATAAAAGTAGTAAAAACAGGTGATACCAGCATAAACAGTAATAGTGCGGCCGCATTTGAATGGGTATCAACACCTAAACCACTAAAGAACCAGTCTTGAGTAATTAACCAGCCTAAGATAGCAAAACTGATTAAGGTCATAAAAGAAGAGGCTATTAGCATTTTAATGACATGTTTACATTTAAAATGACCTAATTCATGGGCTAAAACAGCTTCTAACTCTTCATCGTCTAAAGATTCAATTAAGGTATCAAAAAAGACGATTCTTTTATTGTTGCCCATTCCTGTAAAATAAGCATTACCATGACCTGAACGTTTAGACCCATCCATAATAAAAATACCATTACTGTTAAACCCACAACGCTGTAGTAGCCCTTGAATACGTTCTTTTAATGGGCCGTCTTCCATGGGGGTAAACTTATTGAATAAGGGTGCAATTACGGTTGGGAATAGCCAGCTCATTAATAGTGAAAAACTCATTAAAATAGCCCAAGCGTATAACCACCATAAATCACCAATACTATCCATTACCCAAAGTATCAAGGCAAGAATGGGCATGCCAATCGCTATCACCAAGGATAATGAAATAGCTTGGTCTTTAAAAAATTGTGCTTTGGAACTTTTATTAAAACCAAATTTTTCTTCGATGACAAAGGTTTGGTAATAACTGCTAGGAATCTCAAGAGCCGTCATAATAAGAATAAGACTTCCTACCGCGCCCAGATCTGTCAATAGGGGTGATAAACCAAAAGAACTCCATAAGTTAAAAATTAGACTGATACCTCCGCCTAAAGTTAATAGGATTAAAACGATAACGCCAAAAATACTGTCTAAGCCACCTAGCTTTTCTTTTTCAATGGTGTAGTCAGCTGCTTTTTGATGAGCATCAAGCTCTACTGAATCCTTAAAGGCTTCAGGAACCGCTGATCTATGTTCAAGTACAAATGATTTTTGGCGGGTTGATAGCCATTGTTGAATGCCGTATGAAATGGCGACTGCTATTAAAAATATTAAGGTAAATGTTTGCATGGGGTTTAATTAACGACCAAATTTTAAGAATTAGCCATACAGATTAGCCAATGCTACAATTTAAAGCAACTATCATCTATCTAATGGAAACAAAATGGCACAGGATTCAACAAACCTTATCTGGATTGATTTGGAAATGACAGGCTTAGATCCTGATACTGATTTAATTATTGAAATTGCAACTATTGTTACCGATAAAAACCTTAATATTATTGCTGAAGGCCCTGTGCTTGCTATTCATCAGCCTGATGAAGCCATCGCGGCAATGGATGATTGGAACCAAAAGCACCATGGTCAATCTGGTTTAATAGAAAGAATAAAAGCATCCAATGTTGATGATGCAGAAGCGGAAAGACAAACGATAGAATTTTTACAAAAATGGGTGCCTGCAAATAAATCTCCCATATGTGGTAATAGCATTTGCCAAGATAGACGTTTTCTCTATCGTTATATGCCAAAACTGGAAGATTATTTTCATTACCGCAATTTAGATGTCTCTACTTTAAAAGAGCTGGCCGCGCGTTGGGCTCCAGAATTGCAAAAAGGCTTTCAGAAAAAGTCAGTACATAAAGCTTTAGATGACATTATAGAGTCTATTGATGAAATGAAATATTACCGTGAGCATTTTATTAAATTCTGATTATGAATCATTTAATAGCAGTGGCAATGGGGGGGGCTTTTGGTGCAGTACTCAGGTTTTTGATTTCTACAGGCGTATACCAATGGTTAGGCCGTGGTTTTCCTTATGGTACTCTGGCGGTTAATGTCATTGGTTCTTTGTTGATTGGCTTAATGACTATTGCATTACCTCTTCAGCGAATTGCTCTAACAATGGAATACCGCTCTGCTATTTTGGTTGGGTTATTTGGCTCATTAACCACTTTTTCAACCTTTTCTTTAGATAATTTCTATTTAATTGAGCAGGGACATTTTGTTAAAGCCTCTTTAAATATTGTGGCTAATGTCTTGGTTTGTATTATTGCCGTCTGGATAGGGATGTCATTGGGTAAGGTTCTTTTTTCATCTTCTGGTGGAGTATTTTATTGGAAAGGCTGGGTGTTTCCTTATGGCTTGTTACTAGTGAATACTGTTGGGGCATTTATTATCGGGATTGTAAGCACTATTTTATTAACAAAAATTGATTTTCCTGATGAATATGCTGCTGCACTGGTTATTGTTTTTATTGGGGTCTATATCACATTGTCCAGTTTATACTTAGTGTTGTATTTTATTGAACATAGTTATACTTTTGACACCCACTTAAAATCTATTTTAGTTTCCATTGGTTGTAATATTATGGTTTTTAGTTCTGCTTTATGGGTTGGTTTATTGGCTGGAAAACAAATATGAATACCTCAAGTCTCGCGAGTGAACAAATTCCCGTTGAAAACCCCTTGTCGGTTTCTTTTAAGTTGATTCTTGGGTTGTATTCAATTATTCCTCTTTGCTTACTAATCTATTTAGCGGATGTCTTTTTTTGGAATGATTACTTAAAATTAACTTTACCCACTAGCCCAACTCATTTTATTTTATTTCAGGTTTTATTTGGCACCCCTCATATTATTGCAAGTGCCGTTTTGTTAACCAGTAATAGAGAATACCTACAGTTTTTTAAATGGAAATTGATAGGAATGAGCTGTTTTATTATTCTTTTTTTTGGTATTGGTAGCTTATACATCCCTAATAAGACCTTGTATATTATTAGTGTCTGCTGGACGGTTTATCATGTATTTAAGCAACAACATGGAATAGGGAAAGGGGTTTGTAGGCTACCTGGGTGGGCTTTTTATTGGATGTTATGGCTTAGTGTTAGTGCGGGTATCTTTATTTATATTGGGATATTTTTAAAAAATAGCTTAGATGTTCAAGAACTTGTGTGGGTTAAAATGATAGCGGCTACTTTAACTATTGGCTTAATATTAAGTTCTGTATTGTGCCAGCGCTATGTTAAGACTTCATTCGGGAAGTATTTTTTATGGTCAAATACTTTTCTAATAGTCAGTAGTTTTTTCTTCTTTATTCAACAGTACTACTTTATTGCTATTTTGATTCCACGCGTGGTTCATGATGCAACAGCATATATTTTTTATGTGACACATGATTATAATAAACATCATAAAATGCCGCAGAATATTTTGTATAAATATGCAAGGCGTTGCAATCTACATGTGTTTTTAGTGTTGCCTTTACTTACCTTCACTTTAACTTATTTACTAAGAATTTATGGCGATGATTGGGTAAACCTAATCATGCAATTCTTTTTTGATACTTCCATTTATAAAGCGATCACCTTAGGGTTAATCGGCTATTTATCATTAATGCATTATTACACCGAAGCATTTACTTGGCAGGTAGGGTCACCGTTGCGGCGGTATATTCGATTTTCTAAATAAAAAAACAAGTTATGTTTATTGTTAGTGACGTTGAAAATATTTTTAGCTATAATCATGCGAACCATTTTATTTTATGTAGTGATGTTGTTTAATTTTTAAGGATAGAAAAATGAAAAAAGTGCTTAGATTATTGACTATTGGTGCTATAGGGCTAAGTGCTCAACAAGCCCAAGCGATAACCATTGAATTTAATTATGATTATGATTCGAATAATTTTTTTAGTGCCCAAGAAAAAAACACTTTAAATGCAGCAGGTGCTTTTTTTGAAAGTCGATTAACCGATAGCTTGACGGCTATTACTTCAGCCGGCACTAATCATTTTAATGCGGTATTTGATAGGCCTGATACGGGTAGTAATACCACGATTAATGATTTTAGTGTAAGTTCGGATACCTTAATTGTTTATGTTGGCGGCAGGGATATCAGCGGATCAACCTTAGGTGTGGGTGGGCCAGGTGGGTTTAGTGCAAGCTCTTTTTCACAGGCATTTTTGGATAATATTGAAACCAGAGGGCAGGGAGCGAGTAATCAGGATTTTGGGCCTTGGGGGGGAACTATCTCATTTAATACTAATAGTGCGTGGTATTTTGATTCAGATATTAGCACTGTAGCTGACCTACCAGGGAATAAAAATGATTTTTACTCTGTTGCTCTTCATGAGTTAGCACATGTGCTAGGGTTTGGTACTTCTAATACATGGAATAGCCAATATTCAGATAATCATTGGGCGGCAGGTACTACGAGTTTTGTTGATGGAGTTTCACAAGAAGCGGCTATGGATCCAAGTATTACAACAGGTACTCGGAAACATTTTACGGAGCTTGATTTGCAAGGTTTACGTGATATTGGATGGGAAGTGACAGCTGTTCCTGTGCCAGCTGCTGTGTATTTAATGGGAACGGCTATGATTGGTTTATTTGGCTTTCGTAGAAAATCTTGAGGTTTTTTTTATTCATCGAGCTTTTACTGATTAGTTTTATCTGTGTTGCTGGTGAATCTGCAGTCATTAAAGGCGAATTTCGCTTAGGCTTGCCTAAGCAGTTTTCGTCTGCTCAAGTATTATTTGTTTTAAGGCCTGCTGGTGCTTCTTTAGACGCAGGCCTTGCTTTTCAAACAGTCATCTTGAAGGATGGGCAGAAAGTTCCGATAAATTTGGAATATGATATTGCTAAGTTTAGTTTAGATAAGCAATATAAAATAGATGTCTTTGTTAGAGAGTTACTAACAGAGGATCAACGTTTAATTTCAAAAGATTCATTTTTACTCAATTCCCTTAACAAATTATATATAGCGATTCAAATACCACCGGATCTACTGAATAATTGATAAAATAATTTCATTCTTTTTCTAGCACTTTTTTATCAGGTTTTACCCCTCAAACTTCCTTGCCCTTGTCAGTAGCTCTGATATGCTCCTGTTTACAAATTATACTGATGGTTTTATAAAAAGATTTCAGTGTATTACTTGACACTTAAACCTACTTATAAACCGTGAAATTAAAAATAATTAAAACAGTATCAAGTCTTCTTTTATTTGCCACTGCCACACCTTCTTATGCCACAACAGGTTATTTTGCTTTAGGCTATGGTGCAAAATCATCAGCAATGGCGGGAGCTGTTGTTGCCGCGCCTCAAGACGCTACTATTGCTGCAGTAAACCCAGCTGGGATTGGGGTGTTGGACGATAGGGTTGATTTGGCATTAATGTTGTTTAGCCCTATTCGAGAAGCGGCATTAGACCCTAGAGCCGCAGGCGGTTCTTTTGAAGTAAGGCAAAAAAGTAGTCGTGATTTCTTTGTTATCCCTACAGGGGGGATAAGTTCAAAGATTAATGATAAATTGAACTGGGGGCTGACTATTTATGGGAATGGAGGAATGAATACCACTTATTCTAGGAATATTTATGATGAAACTTTTGCTGTATTAGGTGCTGGTGCAAACGCAGGGCTTGTGCCAGAAGGGTCAAAGACGGGGATGGCTAATACCGGTGAGTTAATGATAGATTTAGGGCAAATGATTTTTGCCCCGACTTTAAGTTATAAGGTAACACCTAATCATATTATTGGAATTTCAGCATTATTAGGTGTTCAATACTTTAAAGCTAAAGGCCTAGGAAACTTTCAAGGCTTTACCAATCCAGGGGCAACTGATTTAACGGATAACGGCTATGACTTTGCTTATGGTGCTGGGGTTCGTCTTGGTTGGTTAGGAAAAATCCATTCAAAAGTGACAGTTGGGGTTTCAGGGTCTAGTCCTGTTTATATGACTGAATTTCATAAATATAGTGATTTATTTGCAGAACAAGGCGGGTTTGATATACCGGCAAACTTTACTGCAGGTATAGCTATTCGTCCTATCTCTAGTGTATTAATGAGTTTTGATTTTCAAAGAATATTTTATGCTGGTGTTAACTCAATAGCCAATATAGGGCCAAGCCTTGGGCCAAGTATCCCTGCAGGACAAGGCAGGTTGGGAGAAGATAATGGTATAGGCTTTGGGTGGAATGATATTAACGTTTATCGCCTAGGTTTAAAGTATCAATATAATGAAAAGTGGAGTCTGAGTGCGGGATATAGTTGGAATGACCGTCCTTTTGAAGCGGATCAATTACTCTTTAATATTATCTCGCCTGCAGTTAATACTAAACATATGACTTTTGGTTTTAGTTATAGTGTCGATAAAGAGAGTGAATGGAGTGTATCTTATATGCATGCTTTTAAGGAATCAATGAGCTCAAATCAAACAGCATTTGGAGTACCTGGTTCAATCTCTATGTATCAAAACTCAATTGAAATTGGCTATTCTTTAAGATTTTAGTGTATCGAAATAAAATTACCTGATTACGTACGAGTCTCAGCCATTTTATAAAAAAGCCGACTCAACTGTTATACCTCATCTCGGCAGGGATTCACATTATGCTATCCTGCATAATGCCCTTTGGGTAAATGCAAATCTGTTCCAGACAGATTTGTGCCGAGATCCAGAACCCAAGGATGGGGTGATTGTATATACTTCGCGCGGTCACGACTGCGGTTTTCTAACCGCTGAGTTTTTGCCAATAGCTGCGTTGCTGAAACAGTTGCGTAGCTTGCTATGCGCCTGTTTCAGCGCCTTGCTATCGCCAAAAA
>JALSLS010000335.1 GCA_026988195.1 Methylomonas sp. | reverse complement strand
GAGGGCGTATACCGAATCATGTGCAAACCTTTTGAAGGATTTTAACGTTTTTCCTTGCGTTTTATTATAGCATGAATCCTTATTGTTGTATTAAATCAAAGTGTTATAGTTTATGAGGAGACTCTACTTATTTCTTCGTCAATATTTAGTATGCAAACATTACCTAATGGTGCCTCAGTGGTAAAAAGCAAATCACCTTTTTGTGGAAATACTGGAATACTATGTAACGTTAACCTGCATTCAATAAACGTTCAGCCATCCCATCCAGCCGTTCCTTTACCTCTTCCCATTCAGGCATAACCTCACTCATCAAGCGATAGAACTTTTGGCTATGGTTATGCTCTGCAAGATGGCAAAGCTCGTGCAATATCACATAATCAATACACTCTCTTGGAGCTTTTACCAAATGCGTGTTCAGCGTTAATCGACCATTGGGTGAGCAACTACCCCATTGATTTTGCATCGCTAACAATCGGATAGGAGGACATTCGGAAACCCAAAGCGCCTGACCTAACACTGCATCTAAGCGACGAGAAAACACCTCTCTAGCCCGCACCTTATACCAATGGTTAATAAGCATTTTCACCTTATTATTTTGATGCTGTTTATTTTTACCCGACACGGTGATTTCTAGCTTCCCTCTAAGTAGCTTAATCTTGGGCTTGTCTTCAGAAGAAATAACTTTTAGTAGATATTTCTTCCCTAGGTAGTAATGACTCTCTCCACCAATATAGTTTCGTGGTGTTACATGCTCTCGCTGTGATTTAAACTGCTTTAGTTGCGTATATATCCAACGGCTACGTTTCTTTACAGCGTTTTGTATTTCATCATCACAGGCGCTTTTAGGCGCAAGCACAACCACATGACAATCAGGGTGCACCTTAATCAGTAAACGGTTAATATCGCTTTTGCGCTCTTTAAGTTCATACTCGATAAGCTCATCACCGTACAAAATACTTTGAATATCAACGCTGCCTTTTTTGTTTGAAGCATGAGCAGGATAAACAATAGCAACACTCATACGCTAGCCGTACCAACACGTGTGATTTTTATAACACTCTCAACAATAGCCTTCGCTTGATCCATCCCAGCCCCAAGCTCTTTACATTCTTTAAAAATCTTAGGCAACAGGTTCTGACGAATATCAGCTTCAATGTTCTGTGGGCTAATCGAATTCTCAGCGACTGATGTTTCAACCAAGGTATCAACACCAAAGGCAAGTTCTACCCACTTTTCATCCGAGCTACTAGCAAAAACAGATTCAGGAAAGGTGTTTTTAAATACACCAAAATAAGCTTGCGCATGAAAGTTGCCATTAAAACTATCAGGCAACTCTGGCAAACTACGCGCTTGCACCTGCTCCTCTAATTCATGGAAAATCATGTACTGCTTTAACGGATGGTCAAATAACTCTTCCGTCTCTTGAATAGCTTTACGCAATAACTTTGAAAATTCCTCTTGTGCATACGGGTCATCCAATAAATTCTGCTCTATGGTTTTTGTTATACGGGTCTTGATAATATCCGTTTCATTACGGGTTTTATCTTCATTCCATTCTTCAGGCTTTTGCTGCCCCATTTTGCCGACTTCGTACACGCCTTCAGGTTCTCTTACACCCACCCCAACGACGTGTTTATCCATGAGTTTCTTTATTTGTTCAGAATACTCATCGTACTGAATAGTTTCACCTGCATCTTGTTTGGCTAGTTGACGAAGGCTTGAAAATTGCTTAACCATTTCTTTATAGTGCTGCCTGTCATCTTCCGAAAAACTCTTATCTTCAAAAAAAGTCGCTGATTGCAACGCAACTTTTAAGCAGTTAGAAAACTCGGTTAATGCCTCATAAAAATCATCACGCACCTTTAAATGAATATCCACAAGTTCACCATTGCGCTCTTCCATTTTAGGCACTAACACCTGGCGTAACTGCTCAATATCATTCTTATTTTTTACAGCTTTAAAAATATCCCACACCTGATCATACAAACGTGGCAATCGCTTGTACTCGGTACTCATCTGATTATACAAACCAGCAATATCATTAATGTCATAGCCATTTTGAGTACGTGCAGCCAAATCTTGATACTTTTCAATGGTGGTATCCAGCTCCGCTAATATGCCTCGATAATCAATTAAATAACCAAATTTTTTATCAGGGTGTAAACGATTCACACGAGCAATGGCTTGAATTAAATTATGTTCTTTTAAGGGTTTATCAATGTATAACACAGTATTTCTTGGCTCATCAAAACCCGTCAACAACTTATCAACCACAATTAAAATTTTCAAATTATCATCTTTCTCAAAACGACTAATTAATTCCTTGGTATAAGCCTGTTCATCTTGTGAACCCACATTTTCCTTCCACCATTTTGTAACTTCTGGTGATTTATCTTCATCAACGTCTGTATTGCCTTCACGGGTATCAGGGGGTGACATGATCACGGCTGATTCGAATAAGCCAGCCTCATCCAAATACTTCTTATATAAAATAGCCGTGGGCTTACTGTCACAAGCTATCTGCCCTTTAAGCCCATCATCAATGTTTTTAACAAAGTGATTAGCAATATCCAAAGCGATTAAATGGATACGATCTTCAGCTTGATAAACCTGTCCTTTCTTGGCAAATTTACGTTTTAAATCGGATTGTTGTTCTTCGGTTAAACCCTCGGTTATTCGATCAAACCAGCTATCAATCGCTCTTTCATTCACATCTAAATCAGGTATGCGTTCTTCATACAATAATGGCGTAACGGTTCTATCTTCTACGGCACGTTGCATCGTATATGCATGAACAATCGAGCCAAACTTATTGGTAGTTTTATCATCTTTTAATAAAGGCGTACCTGTGAAGGCAACAAATGATGCCTTCGGCAAAGCCAAGCGCATTCGCGTATGTGCTTCTCCACCTTGGCTACGATGCCCTTCATCAATCAGCACAATTATATCGGCACTGTCATTTCGGCACTCTGGCAACTTGGTTGCTGTGTTGAATTTTTGAATTAATGAGAAAACAATGCGTTCTGTGCCACTACCGATCTGCTGTGCCAAGCGTTTACCCGATGTTGCCATCGCAGAATCAATATCTTGCTTGCCTGCTAATTCACCACCAGAAGTAAACGTATTACTGAGCTGGTTTTCCAAATCCACGCGGTCAGTAATAATCACCACACGACATTGTTTAAGCGACTCATGCAACACCAATGCCTTAGATAGCAGTACCATCGTAAACGACTTACCAGAACCTGTCGTGTGCCAAATTACGCCACCTTCACGACCTCCCTTATCTTTTTTAGTATTGATACGCTCTAATAACCGCTTAATACTAAAAACCTGATGATAACGCGCCACGATCTTGCCAATCTTATTATCAAAAAAGGTAAACAGACGTGTCATATCCAATAAACGGTTCGGTGACAATAAACAGATTAATAACTTATCTTGCTCAGTTACGGTTAACTCTCCACTCGCCCAATTTTCAAACCACTCTCGATCAGCAGGTTTACGATATTCAAATAAAGCATTCTTTTGTTCATCATTCAGTTTTTTATTTTTAATGGTATACAACTCAACATCCGTCATATCCTCTTCACGCCAAGCAGCCCAAAATTTAGCAGGTGTGCCTTGCGTACCATAACGACCCTCTGTACCACTAATGGATAACAGCAACTGGCTATAAACAAAAAGACTAGGAATTTCATCAACACGCTGATTACGCAAACTCTGTGAGATACCTTCCCCAACCGTCGGCCCTTTATTGGCATGACCATCAGGGCGTTTAGCCTCAATCACTACCAAGGGAATACCATTAACAAAGCACACAATATCAGGGCGACGCGCCTCTACACCATTACTACGCGTAACCGTAAATTCTTCAGTGAACAAAAAGCTATTGTTAGACGTATTCTGCCAATCAATCAGCGCAATGGTCGGGTTCGCTTTTTTACCATCCACAAATTCAGTAACCGAAATACCATAAAGCAAATGGTTATAAAGCTTCTCATTAGCAACACCTAAACCCTCGTTTAAAGCGGGGCTACAGACCGTCATAATAATCGTGTCGATAGCAGCAGCAGATAATGGATGTGATTTACCTGCATAAACAAAACGACGTTTCTGTAGCTCTTTGCGTAACACATCACGCAAAACGACTTCAGTGGTTTTGTTTGATCGGGCTTGCAAGGCTTGTTCTGGTGACAGAAATATCCAGCCTAGATTACTTAACAATGCTAATGCAGGGAGTTTAGAGCTGTATTCTTCTTGAAATTTAGGGGTGTTTTTATTCATTACCAATACTCAGGTTTTATGATCGGCTTTTTCTTGGTTGAAACTTTATCGGGTAACTGAGAGGCTGAAAGCTCATCCTCTTTTATGTAACGACGTGTCCAATGAGCATGTTTACTCAATCGTTTATTATCATGTGGTTTGGTGTTTCCTGATTGATTGTTATATCTAACAGGCATAATCAAGCCTATCTGAATATCAGAGAAATCTTCCCTAATAGCTTTTAAGGCTGGCTCTAAATCTGAATCATTAGAGATAAAAACCTGATGTTCTGCATTTCCTTTAGCTGCATCACGATAAGCTTCAATAGCAATATTCACATCGGTCTGTTTTTCTTCCATGCGCCAAACAGGAACACGTTGTTCCTTATTAGGTGGCTTAACGTAATCAAACATCCATTCTTTCTTAGGTGTTGAGTAATAACCATTAATGATTTTGATTTTATTTGGGTAAAGCCTTTCTAAGGCTCGGTGATAATCACGTTGTGATTTCTCCGCTAAACTACCACGCGAAGCTAATTTAGCTCTTATATTAGCGGTGAAAAATTTAACTTCAATAAATTTAGACTGAGGGGATTGTGAATGCAGAATTTGTTGTTCAATAAGGTGAACAAGGTCTAACCATTTATAGTCACTATGCTTCAAACAACCATAAAAAAGATTATAACCATCAACGTAACAAATCGTCTTCATTACGCCACACCCATATTTTTACAGAGTGTAGAAATGAAAAAACCGTCAAGAAGACGGCTTTTTCGCCCTAAGCGCAAGTCAACTGAATGACATGACGAAGGGAGGTTTATGTAAATATAATATACGCGCATTATGCCAGATTTCAAGAAGAATTTGACTAACAGTCCGATACCATCGGCATTACACAATTTTTTAACTTGATTAAATACTATTTTCAAACAAGCAAATAGAATCAAAAAAAGCCGCCAAGGTTGCGCATTATTAAGAGGCGTAGCGGCTATGTTAGAGGTTGAGTCTCGTACAAAAGTGCAAAAAACAGGGGGGGTGTGCTTAGTATTATTCATCATTAGTACTACCTAAGCCATTACCCGATGAACCAACCAACGCCAACACCTTGCCCAAAGCCTCTTCCTTCGCACCACCCACCAGCGCAATAAAATCATCCAACTGCGCTTGGGTGTGCACTTTATCCAATGCCTCGTAATAAGCCAAACGATCAGCCGCTTTAATCACCACAGGCTGTAAACCTGCTTTCATTAAATCCAGATTCATTAACAAACGTGCAGTACGCCCATTGCCATCCACAAAGGGATGAATTTTCACAAAATCACTGTGCAAGCTTGCCGCCCGTTCCAAAGGGTGCCCTTTAAACTGATGATACGCTTCCAGCAAGTCAGCCATTTGTTCAGCCACTAAAATATGGTCAGGTGGCGTATGCTCCGCACCTGCAATTAACACGTTTTCTTTGCGATACACTCCCGCATTGTCATTAGCAATATTTTTTAAAATCAACTGATGGATTGATTTAATCACATGCTCGTTAAATGGCTCATTATTTGCCACAATCGCTTCAACATAATCAATCGCCTCTTTGTGGTTAATCACCTCAAAATGCTCACGCATGGACTTACCGCCAATGGTAATCCCTTCCAGCACCACTTTGGTTTCTTTTAAGGTCAGTGTATTGCCTTCTATTGCATTAGAGTTATACGTCCACTCCAAAACAAACTGCTCATGCAAGCTTTTAAGCGTGTGCTTGGGTAATGGGCGAAAGCTGTTTAGCTTTGTTTGAAGCGCATCTATTTTAGTAAACATATCTATTTCCATAATGGATGACCCTGCCAATTTTCGGGCATACCCATAGCAATACGCCATTGTTCATTTTCTGCAATTGGTTCTAAGAGAGTGTTACATTTTTGATGCCAATGACTACCATTGCTTGTGGTTTTTAACAAATAGCGAAGCATTAGAAGAACATAAAAAATTCTATCATTTCTAGGCGTAATTGGTGTGTTCCAATCAGCATTCCTAGGTCTGACTGGCTTCAAGGAAAGCTCTCTATTCCATAAGCGACTATGATGGGCACAAACATTGCGAATATAAGTCAGCTTATGCAACCAATCAGCTAAGCCTTTATGATGCAAACCTAGTTGGGATGAAATGGCTTTCTTATCAAGATGCTTCAAACCTTTATAACAAAATGACAAACTACCTAAAGACATAACCTCGGTAATCATCCAAATAGGCAACTGAGGAAAACCTGCATATTTATTTTTATAATGAGCGATGAAAGCATCGCTTGAACGATCAGCCTCACGGCTTAACTTAGCTAACCATTTAGCATGTTGAAAATTAGGGTGAAAATTAACAGCATCGTTATGTCCGAAAGGCCCATAAGTATGAGCCATATGATAGCTAATCAACGTTCTTACATAAACTTCAACACGTTCAAGTGCATCTATAACCAGTAGCCGTAAGTGCCTATCAAACTCATAAAGGTTAACCACATCATCAAAGCTTGTACCCTCTATAAAGTTATCACCTACAATCCCCTGATCATCTCTTTCACGGTAGGGATACCAATAAGCACTTAAACGATAATAGCTAATTGAGCTTAATTGAGAGATAGCATGAGGTTCATCAGCCACCTCTAGTCCTCTATTTTTAAGTAGCTCTAGTTGGTCAGCAAAGGATAGTGCCGGCTTTTGATACTGTTCAGGCATAGTAGCCTCCTGTGTGTTTGCATAAACCACAGGCATAAAAAAGCCACCAAGGTTGCGCATTGTTAAGAGGCGTGGCAGCTGTGTTACCTCTATTATAGGGGTAAGCTATGGTTGTTTTCAAGGGGAAGGCTGATAAAAGGCTACTATTTATACTCTCACATAGTGTAACAACACGTACAAAAGTGGCAAAAACAGGGGGGGTGTGCCTTGTAATAGTATTAATCATCTAATATCACCCGCCGTTTACCCGTTAAAAGCTGTTGCATCAGTGCTTTTTTCTCTTCTTTTAGAAAGTTGAGTTTTTGTTGCAGGGTTTCTATTTCTTGATCGGCACTGGATAGGACTTGGGCTATTTTTTGTTGTTCCTCGACAGAAGGTAGATCCAGTATTATTTTAAGCATTTGGATTTTTGATATGTTGTATCTTGTTGCTCCTTGGGCTAAAACAGATATTTTCCTTCTGACAACAGACCCTCTAAATAGGAATTGAGCAAAATCAGGGTACAATAGTTCAAAGTTATGTAGTCTAAATCCGAAGCAAAAGGAGTTTAAGTAAACATCATTGACCTCATCAAGCAATACTGAAGACATGCCTACTTCTTGAGGTGTTTCAGAAGAAGTAGTAAAAAAAATATCACCGAACTTAACAAAATTCTGCTTTTCATCCTCTGTAATATTCACTTTATCAAAGCCATTAATATCAATTTTCCCAGACTTAAATATATTCATATACGGTATATAATAATTACCTACACCAAAGTCTTCCTTTGATTTTCCAGTCAATCCACTAAAGGTTTTTCCTAAGCTACCAAGTGACAACTCCTCCCACTCCCCACTAAACCCCGCCAAGCGTTTTTTGCCTGTGAGTAATTGCTGCATCAGTGCTTTTTTCTGCTGTTGGCTATTGCTGATCAGTTGTTCGGTGGTGGTGATTGCCTGATCCCATGTGGAGAGGATTTTGGCGATTTTCTTTTGTTCTGGGAGGGGTGGAGCAGGAACTTTGATTGTTTTAACAAGACCCGAGCTAAGATTTTTTTGTCCACCACTGTTACTGAGGTTTCTTATATTGTCATACTGACCTTGTAGATATTGGAAATAGAAATCAGTGTGAAAATCATCTTTTATTAAAATAGCTGCACATGCCTGATTAGTTGATGCTTCTATGCCAAGCATTGCAATTTGCCCTCTGGTTTTCCCTTGACCATACATAGCCATTAGAATAGTCCCAGCGGGGAATAGTTTAGCCGATGAATTTTCTAACCCTAAAGCTGTGATCTTTTGCTCTGTATTCACTATGATCTTAAATTGAACTTCTGTGGTTGTAACCCAAGGAACATCCCCACCCCAATACTGTGGCTCTTTTCTACTCGGCGTGCCACCAGATTTAACAACTGCAATGTCATCTATAGTCTTTACAATCCATCCATCAGGAAGCATAGCCCAGCTCCTTCAAATACCCATCCATTTCAACTTCCAGCTCTGCCAGTTTGCTTTTTAGTGTTTCGCGTTCTTGTCTGACTGCCATGAGGTCGATTTCTTCCTCCTCTTCAAAGGTGTCTACATAGCGGGGGATATTGAGGTTAAAGTCGTTTTCTTTGATTTCATCGACGGTGGCGAGGTAGCTGTATTTATCTACAGTTTCACGGCTTTGGTAGGTGGCTAGGATCTTTTCAATATTCTCAGGCGTGAGCAGGTTTTGATTTTTACCTGCTTTAAATTCTCGGCTGGCATCAATAAACAGTACATTATCGTTGTCTTTATGCTTTTTAAAGATCAACACAGCAGCGGGTATACCTGTGCCATAAAACAGTTTTTCAGGCAAACCGATGACGGCATCGAGCAGGTTTTCCTCAATCAGTTTGGTGCGTATTTTGCCTTCGGCTGCACCCCGAAACAGTACGCCATGTGGTACAACCACGCCCATTCTTCCTGTTGCTGGTTTTAGGGTTTCAATCATGTGTGAGATAAAGGCATAGTCACCTTTGGTTTTGGGCGGTACGCCACGACGAAAGCGGTCAAATTTATCATCTGCCGCGCCTTCGTGACCCCATTTATCCAGCGAAAACGGAGGATTGGCGACCACAATATCAAACAGTTTTAAGTTGCCAGCTTGATCTATAAGTTTAGGGTTGCGAATGGTATCGCCCCATTCGATTTTATGATTATCTTCACCGTGCAAAAACATATTCATTTTCGCCAGCGACCACGTAGAGCCTATCGCCTCTTGCCCATACAGCGCATAGCGTTTATTGCCTGTATTTTCACGTATTTTGCGCCCGACTTTCATTAACAACGAACCCGAACCACAGGCAGGATCACTGATTTCATCGCCTTCTTGCGGCTCTACCAGCTCTGCAATCAAGTCAGATACGGCAGGTGGCGTGTAGAACTCACCTGCTTTTTTACCACCGCCTGAGGCAAATTCACCAATCAGGTATTCATAGGCATTGCCGATGACATCCAGCTTGCCGACGCGTGAGGGTTTGAGGTTAAGTTCATCCTTGGCGAAGTTTTCCATGAGGTAGCGCAAGATGGTGTTTTTCTGCTTTTCTTCACCGAGCTTGTCGGTATTAAACGATATATCCTGAAACACGCTTTTATTGCCATCACGAAGCTTTGTGCCGTTGGCTTCTTCGATCTCATGCAGGCATATAT
Organism: Methylomonas sp.; assembly: GCA_026988195.1. GTDB lineage: Bacteria > Pseudomonadota > Gammaproteobacteria > Methylococcales > Methylomonadaceae > QPIN01. The sequence continues at coordinate 2,192 of JALSLS010000335.1, read as the reverse complement.
CAATGCGTTCACCGTTGCCAGGCTCGTGCCGACGCTCATACAGGCTATAAAATGTTGCCATAAAACGGTCGGTTTCTTCACCCTTATCATTGCTTAACACAATTTCAGAAATCACAAAACGCTCATTCTTCATCATTTCGGTGATCAGTTCAGGCTCATCACCGTATTCGTTTTGATACTTGTCATAATGATCTTGCCAAACATCACTGATGTACTTAAGAAACAGCATAGTGAGGATAAAGTCTTTATAGGTATCTGAGCTGATGGTGCCACGAAACGTATCACAGGCATCCCACAGGGCATTGTTGATAGTCTCTTGGCTAATGCTGTCTTGGCTAGTGTTTTCTGGCTGGGTATCGGTCATTTTAATTTTTCTCTGTTATCTGCTTATTCGTGGCATCTGATACAAACAAATCATTAGCAATAGCGTTCATAGTTTTCTCGCCATTATGGATGAGTTGTTTAAGAATGTGTTGTTCTTGCTTTAGTGTCTTAGCAAGATTGATAATGCTTTTTTGTGTTTGTAGTGAAGGAATGATTATTTGAGTTTCTTCCATTGTTTTTATGCGTAAGCTTTTGGTAAGGCTTCCAGCTGCTTCGCGTTGAAAGTATCGCTGGCAGGGTGTTCGGTTTAATAACCATGCTAGGTATTCAGGAATAACAGCCTTATTAATATTACTCAGTACGTGAAATTGAGGTGCTGCAACAACGCGTTTGTTATCTGGAATTTTATCAATGGTTACAGCAAAATTATTGCCTCCCCGTGCCGTAAATAATATATCCCCTTCATTTAAATATTTTAAACCACGTTTAGAATTCACTTCAGTTTCAATGCAGCTACGCCAGTCTATACCATCCACAATAGATAGATTTTTCATTTGAATAGCTATAACGCCAGATTTCTTTACTTCAGGTATTTTACCCCTGAATGTGTGGCCAGCTGTTATATTAGTTATTTGTTTAATCTTCAAAGTTTATATTTTGTTGGTTTATTTGGAGTTATCTTACGCTTCAGTCTATAGTTTGTAAAGTCACAATACTTATGATGCAAAAAAACAATAGAAAGAGAGGGGTGCGGCATTGTAAGTGTATCAAAGGTAACTGTAGGCATACCTTTGATAAGCATAGGGGTTAACTATGAGCCAGACTACAATGAAAATTGACAGTGATGTTTTAGCTGACTTACGTGAGTTGGCAGCTACAGCACATCGTTCACCACAGAAGCACTTGCGTCATTTGGTAGAGATTGAAAAGGCAAAGCTAATAAAATTAGAAGATATGGCGTTAAACTCAGAGCAACAAGCAAGACTTAATGTAGTTCGTCGAGTAGAGGCGTCGTCTACCTTGGAGGGGTACGCACCTTTATCTCAAGAAGGGGGGGATGCTTACGAGTTGCAAAAACGGCAAGTTCTTGGTGAAATCACCACTGAAGAAGAAATAGCATTACTAAAAGCACATCATGGTTTGAAATAAATAGTGCCTAATTTAAAATTCCTGCCTATTTTTGAGGATAAACTAATAGGTACCCCCGAATCAGATCGTGATACGGTTGAAGACATTTTTCAGATGTTAGAGCAAAGGAGCTAGAACTTAATTCCATTAAAGGTAATTTTGACCAAAGCATCTTTCTAAGATTCATGAATACTTATTTCAAGATTCAAGCACCCATGCAGGGGTTATTCGTGGCTACAGTATGAATAAAGGGGCGCACCCTTTTCGCGAAGGCAATGGACGATCTCACAATTTTCAAAAGCACATGGATACAGTTTAGTTTTTTCAACGGTTACTGCCAAGGAATGGGGGAAGGCATGCATTGATTCTATTAACAAAGGAGGTGAGACTTTAAAGCGACCACTATTTGAGAGAATTATTACACCACTCAAAAGTAAGGATTAGTAATGTATAACCTTACTTTTAGAGGGTTTAAAAAGGTACAATAGAGGTACAGTGCTCAGTTTTTGCACCCTTCGCTAAATTACGATAAGTTGCTGATTATTAACTACTATTGTATTATTTTAAATAATATGGATTACGCTTAATTATCAGTAACTTATTGATTTATATGGAGACTGTTAATCTATTGGTCCCTGGTTCGAGTCCAGGTCGAGGAGCCATATTCTATAAGCCCTGTAGCGTTTTACGTTACAGGGCTTTTTTGTGACTGCGCCAAGCTTTATTTAAAAGTGAGCAGT
>JALSLS010000334.1 GCA_026988195.1 Methylomonas sp. | reverse complement strand
AATATTTATAGGGTGCTTCTGTCTTTAAAGTTAAGAAGTTCTTTTTAAGTATTTGAAATTTGGTATTAATATTGCTTTATCTTTTATTACGGCTTCTTTAGTTATTTATTCAGAAATGATTGAATGATGATGAAAATCTATTTTTTGAATGTAGATGCTGTTAAATCAGACTTTATATCGACAAAAGGTATTTTCCTATCGGGGTGGGAAATTTAGCTTATTTGTTATTTAAGGTGTGGCAAGAATTTAAAATATATTTTAAAGGATAGTAAAAATGAAAAAAACAAATTTGGCTAAGGCAATTGCTATTGCAGTAACGAGTACTGCGCTTTCTTTTGGTGTGGTTTCTACAGCATCGGCTCATGTTATGTATAACACCGGCGCTTTCGCTGCTACTGACGGTTGGACTAAAGAAGACGGAAGAAATAATACAGGGGCGGTTATCCCTTGGAAAGGAACACCAGGGGGGGTACGACCTTTTGGTTTTGAAGGTCTTCAGGCAGTAAATTGGGCGGCAACTCTTCATACGGGAACATCTACCGTAGAAGTGTCTCAAGCTGATTCGATAGCTGATTATGGTTTTGCTGCAGATCTTGATACTGCAAATGGTTCTTGGGGGGCTTGGCAGGTTGACCCTGCTACCCCCACCTTTACCAGAGGGTGGGCGCATAATACGGATTATGGTTTGGTAAAATCATTAGTTGATACAACCATTCAGGTTAACGTTTCAAAAGTCAATTCAGCTGATAATATAAATAATTTTGGTATTACGGTTTTCACAGGAATGGATGATGGAACTGCGGGCTTTAGTCACCATTCGGCATGGAATGCAGGGTATATTTCTGGGTTAAATGAAGGGCCTGCGCAAATTGATAATCCACATGGAACTAGTGGGTTAACTTATTTAACTCATGGTGACCAAAGTACGGTTACTTTTCAGGCGGTGGCAGACCAAGTTTATTCTATCTACTTGGGAGGGAATGATATAGGCGGAGATATTTTTGGTACGCCTTATGGTTATAAAGCTGAGATATCGGCTGTGCCAGTACCTGCTGCAGTATGGTTATTTGGTACGGGTTTATTTGGTTTGGCTGGTTTAGGACGAAGAAAACTAAAAGACACATAAATACTGCTGGCTCTTTAGTTCTAAAGAAGAGGCTTATATTCACAACTGGATGTAATCTTGTTGTGGATATAAGCCTTTTTTTGTCCATTGATTAACAAGAAAATGTTTTATCTATTCAGTATCTTTAGTGCAATGTGATGTAGGAGCGCCCGCCCTCGGCGCGAAGATAATTAATGGTTTTAGAGAAAAGAGCATTATTTTTTTTCGCGCCGGGGGCGGACGCTCCTACATCACTATGGTCGTAACCGTTCAGTCCTCCTCTTTGGAAAGGAGGGGGTGGGCGGTTACCCATTGTCTGTTCACAAGCTGAGGTGGGTTTTTAGGAGGGGTGGTAAGTCAGTTATTTGCAACTGGGTGTATATTGTTGCGGATATAAGCCTTTTTTTGTCCATTGATTAACAAGACAATATTCAATATCTTTAGTGCAGTATTATGTAGGAGCGTCCGCCCTCGGAGCGAATATAATTGATGGTTTTAGAGAACAGAGCATTATTTTTTTTCGCGCCGGGGGCGGACGCTCCTACATCACTATTGTCGTAACCGTTCAGTTCTCCTATTTGGAAGGGAGGGGTGGACGGTTACCCATTGTCTACTCATAAACTGAGGTGGTTTTTTAGGGGTGTAAATCAGAAGTTGTCGGGTTACGTTATCTCGCTTTGCTTGATAAGCTAACCCGACCTACGGTTTTGGTGTTGTTTTTTTAAGCTTTACGTAGTTTTTTAATGCCTGGAAAAGCTAGTAATGCAGAGCTAAACATCCAAAATGCTGCTGGTACTGGTACAGGGGCAACGCCTGTTGCTTCAAGGCTGCTAGATACAAAGGTTTCTATATAAATAGTTTCCACTTGCCCTTTTTCTAAAGTGATGTTTAAAGTGCCAGGTAAAAAGTCTGTATCTGTTCCTTGGGTGTTGGTGGATGCGGTTAAAGCAATGCCGCCAAGCCTATCATCATTTCTATTAAAGATATTGGTAGTAATATCTGTATCTGCATGTTCACCATTAGCCTGGGTTGATAATGAAAGCGTATAGCTGATTGTAATATCAAAAATATCAGTTATATCTGCTGATAGGTTCTTAAAATTTAGTTCAAAATCAGCAAAATATTCAGAAGTTGCTGAGCCGTTATTGATAGTATCTTGGGTGGTTAATTGGTTGGAATGCGCAATATTTAATCCGCTGTAAGGATTATGAATCGGGGTAAATAAGCTGGTTAAACTTTGTGTATCTGAGTCATCTGGGTAAGCGTCAAAAAGGTCACTGATATCAAGAGAGCTAAGGTTTCCTGATAGATTTCGGTTGCTTGCAGTGATGGTGTATTGAACTTGCGCTGAGCTTAAATAGCTACTACTGGCCATAAGCTGTTGAGAGTTAAATATTGACAGGCCTAATAAGCATAAGCTGGTAGTTAGATTGGTTTTGTTTAATAATTTCATTGTTTTTTCCAAGAAGTTTGAATGTATTTTATTAAAATACATACATTATAATAAGCTGTGATTCAAATGATGAGGGAAGGACTTTAACAGTGATCCCCTCACCAGTCGTATTATCAAAATTAGTTGGTTATTAGGTTGTTTGCAAAAGGTTTTATTGCTGTAGTAATGCCATTTTTACCAACAGCAGGAATGGTAATAAAATCTTCTGTTGCTAATGCTGAATCCATAGTATTTCCACCGCTTACTAGGTTGTCATCTCCAGGGTGTCCGTTTGGAACAATGATTTCAGGGTGGTCAAAAGGCGCTCTTTCAAAGCGAACCCTGTCATCGGTTAATGTTTTAAGAAACGCTAATAAGTCGGCACGTTTTTGAGGGTTTGTACTCATGGGGGTTGTTGCTAAAAAATCGTGCTGATTTTTATTATCAAAGTTACCGCCACGAGCATAAAACTCTATCACTTGTTCTAGGGTTGCCATGCTGCCATTATGCATATAAGGGCCTGTCAACTCGATGTTACGAAGTGTTGGTGCTTTAAATGAAGCCTTAGAAGCAATAGGAAACTTCTTGTTACTAGGGTTGTTGAAGGCAGTTATAGCGGCATCAACAGTGGGTATCCACGCATAAGCGTTGTCTTGGCAGTTTTGACTGCGTTTAGCAATTTCACTTGAACCTTCTCTGCTGCCATCTACTTCTCGGTCGGCTGATAAGGTGAAAAAAGCAGGGAACGAAAAATCAAACCCAAGATTCCAGGCAATTGGAACCATAAATTGGCAGCTATGGACTTGCTTGGCTTGTTTGTCTTTAACGTTTTCATAATTACCCATTAAATACTGAATATATTGAGCGCTAAATGATAAAGGTTGGTTAAAGTCGTCTACACCGTTTAAGCCTGGGTCTTTTTCTGGGTCACCTACAGAGGTATTAAAAAAACCAACATCCATAAATTGTTGTCCTGCTGGGTTGCGAGTGACATCACGAATAACAACATTTGGAAACTCTGTAACCCCTGCGTCTTTAGCTGCATCTACCGGAACATTGCCCATAGACTCGGGGCCAAAGGCGCGTAAGCTGTGCTCTGGACCATAAAACGCACCATCAGTTGGCGTAACTAGGGTGGAGTTAGTGGTAATTGCTGCCGCAGTTAACAAAGGGCCTGCGTGGCAGATATTGCAATGGCTTTCAATAAATACCTCAGCACCTCTTAATTCTGAATTTGTAAGGCCGATTGGCATATATGTATCAGCATCACGTACTGCAGTATCAATAGGGGCTTGGTCGGAGACAAGAGTTGTTTCGTAGAGTTGTATAGCTAAAGCAAAAAACATCGGAAAGTTTGCTTCCATTTGATTGTAGGATCTGCCTCCTATAGCTGGTTTTCCAAAGGAGCCTCTACGGGTATAGCCCCAATATTTACGCGCAAAACTCGCACGAATCATTTTTTTGTAGGTTGTGTTTAGCCCCGCTTTCTGAGCACCTGCTGTGCTTTTTGTAAGGTTTAAAGGTGCAAATACACTATCTTGATAATGTACTTTTTGATGTTGTAGGGGGTTGCGAAATAAAACCTTTCGGCCAATGTCGGCAATGCTTCGATTGCTACAGATCATTTCAAGCTGGCTCAACGCAGTTGCAACAGCTTGCGATGCTAATGCAGAGTTTTTTAAGTGAAGTTGTTGTTTTTCTACTTTACGTCGCCCGGTTTGAACCCATACGCCAGCATCAGGGTCTCTATCGCCCCAATTGCTACTGCCGTTAAAGGTGTTATTGGCACGCCCATCCCAAAAATTACGGTGGTTGAATACTGCATTAATCGTTGTTGGTGCATTGCGTGGTTCGGCTTTTCGAGTGCCAATGCCATGAACATTAAAAATGGAGTCTGCACTGCGTTCACAATCATCGTTCATACCGCTAAAAGCAGAAGTTCCTGTAAAAACGCCGCTAAAGGTTCCAGAGGAAGCAATGGTATCGTCAGTGGTGTAGCTCATGCCACTGTTTTTATCCAAGGGGTTATTAAATTGGGTTAACGGGAAGTCAGAAACCTGAAGGTTGTGGTTGGGTCCGCCAAACCCTGAAGTTAATACATCAAACTGATTGTCAGCATTAGGTATGAGGGTCCCTGGGTTGATCTGATTTTTTGTTCTATTATCTGCTCCAGCGTGGAAATGACAAGATGCACAAGCCATTCCATCACTACCAATATTTACATCCCAAAATAAGGCCTTACCTAAGGCAATAGCCATTTCCTTATTAACGACAATAGGGTCGGTGCCATCCAGTAGTCCTGGAACGGGAGGTGTTGGTACACCTATTAATGGTACGGGAATGGGTCCGTGCGCAAAAGCTGCCTGAGAGAGGGTAAGGCAGCAGGCGGCAATAATTTTAGATAGATTCATGATTCACCTGAAAAATAAAGTTTTGTCAGTTTGCACTTTAGTGCGAGTTGACTTTAAATTGTTATTACTATCCATGTAAACATAATTGGTAGCCTGGCTATCTAGTAATAGACCCTAGGTTTTCCGGCCTCGTTTTTCAACGAGTGTGGCTTAGGAGCGTGCATGAAACAACTTCCCGATTTCTAACTTGTCTTTTTGCTCCAGATGGAATGATCTCATTCGTTGCGTAGCTTGCTATGCGCCTCATGAGATCATTCCACCTGAAACAAAAATCCTACGTTATAATTTCGGGAAGTTATTCCATACACGTTCCTTATTCAATAATAGAGTTACAAGCAAAAAACAGGCCATAAAATAAAGCATATTAGCAGCAAGGTATTGTTGGGGTTGTTACACAGAAGGTAGTATTTAAGCTTAGCTAAGTGTGTGATTTGACCTATTTTTATTGGTAGTGGAAGGCTTGGATAATGGGTTGTAGTTTAGAGTTTACATCGGTAAACTCTTTTTCATAATGTTTCCATCGAGCGACCGAGCTAGAATATAAAGGTTGTGATACTTGGTTAAAGCTTGGGCTTGAGATGAATTTTTTTGCGGCGCGTAGGTGAAAATCATTGGCAGCAGCTGTCCATTCTAAGCCCAGAAAGTTAAATACCTCACGGAATGTTGGTTCAAAATTGCTAATAGCATCTTCATAACGAAACTCATGATAATCCAGTGTTAATTGTTTTTTAATGGTGATCCACCACTCTAGGGTATGGGTGTATAAATTAATTAATTTTTCCCAATTTAATAAATGAATTGTTGTTGATGTGGGGGTCATTACTTGCATAAAGCAACTTAGGCATACATCGCGAGGGTCTCGCATAACAAAAATAACTTTGGCTTGGGGAAAAATACAGTTGATTAGCCCAATATCAAAGGTATTCATGGTTGTTTTATCAATAAACAGACTGTTTTTAATTTTTTCACCATGCTTTTTAACCGCTCTATCCCAGTAAAACTGACGTAGATGCTCAAGCGTTTGAGGTGTTGCTTTCTTTAATTGGCTGGGGAGAGTGCCTTTGTATTCTGAAAGCTTGTTCAGCTCTTCACGCATAGCATATACAAGATCCGTTTCATCTGAAATAAAAGTATCAGGGTGGGTATCTAGTATTTCTTGGGTTAAGGTGGTGCCTGAGCGTAAAAAACCAATGATAAAAACCGGGTTTTTTATATCTTTTGTCTGGGGGTTAGCGCAGTGGTTAAACAGTTCTCTATTAAACTCGGTAAGATAACAATTAAGCATGTTGGGGATCTCTGAAGCATCTTGTTTTTTGACTTCAGGCAATAAATTAGAAAGTTCAGATGCTGTGTTTAAATGTTGAAATACCTCGCTGTAGTGGCCTTTTTTGTCCAGTATTATGGCGAGTTCTTTGTGGGTGCGAAATAACTCTTCATGAGTCGCTGGTTTGTTTAAGACTGATTTTAAGCGGTTGATGGCAAGATCGTGCTGGCCCTCTTTTGCTTCTAAAGTGGCTTGTTGAATGTTTAAAATAGCACTATCAGGGGCTTTTTTTAAAGCTTGCTGGCTGGCAAGTAAGGCTAGTTTGTTTTTATTTAACCTAGAATAGGTATGGGCAAGAATTTGAAAGCCACGAATATCTTTTTTGTTTATTTGAACGGCTTGTTTAACCAGTTCAAGCGAGTTTGGATAATCATTCCAAAATTGAAGCTGTTCTGCCATAGCAAGAAGGGGTTGGGTATCTTTACTTTTACGTGCTTTTTTGATTAATTGCCTTCCTGCTTTGTGTAAAAGCTTGAGTCCTTGATTTGGTTTGTCATCCCAACACAGTGCTTGGCCAAGACAGGCTAGGGCTTGGGCATTATTGGGTGATTCTTGTACTGCCTTTTCAAACCAGTGAACAGCTTCAGCCGTGTTGCGGGAATTAATAGCAGTTTGACCCAAGTGTAAGTAGTTTGACATAGAATTATATTTTTCTTTTATGTTAAATTGAGAGTTTATGCGGAGCATAGATGCATGGGAAGCAAAATCCCTGCCGTTAGCATTTGCTTTAATGCAATATTCTGTAGGAGCGTCCGCCCCCGGCGCGATTATAATAATGCTCTTTTCTCTAAAACCGCCAATTATCTTCGCGCCGACGTTCTTACATTGTCATTGTCTACTCACAAGCTGAAGATACGCTTTAATGCCTCTTCTTTCTTAAAAGAGGAATTAATAGCAGAATTTGTTTTAACATTTCAAAACCATTTGAGACCATGTTTCAAGTAACCGTTCACCTCCCCCTTTGAAAAAGGGGGATTGAGGGGGATTTATCTAATAAAATCCCTCCTAACCCCCCTCTTTTCCAAAGAAGGGGGGGCGGTTACTGTTTGAAGGCTAAGGAACGTGTATGAAACAACTTCCCGATTTCTAACTTGTCTTTTTGCTCCAGCTGGAATGATCTTATTCGTTGCGAAGCTGGCTATGCGCCTCATGAGATCATTCCAGCTGAAACAAAAATCCTACGTTATAATTTCGGGAAGTTATTCCATACACGTTCCTAACCTACTAAAGTTTAAAGTAAATATGACCAGTAATCTTTATCATTTCCCCTTTAATGCCATGGGTTCCCCCTGTGAACTGCAAATATATTGCACAGATAAGCGTAAAGCTCAAACTATTGCAGATAAAGTGATTTCTGATGTGCTAAGAATTGAGCAACGATATTCTCGATATAAAGAAGAAAGTGTGCTGTCAGACATCAATAGAGTGGCTGAAAAAGGAGGCTGTATTGCAGTGGATGAGGAAACAGCCGCTTTACTTAATTATGCCAATACTTGTTACCAGCAAAGTGGTGGTTTATTTGATATTACATCAGGTGTACTTAGAAAGGCATGGGACTTTAAATCGCAAACAGTACCTAAGCAAGCGGATATAAAAAAGCTTTTGAAAACGGTAGGCTGGAAAAAAGTGAAACTAACTGCATCGGCTATAAGCTTTGCAATGCCTGGGATGCAGCTTGATTTTGGTGGGATAGGGAAAGAGTATGCGGTAGATCGTGCTGCAACAATTTGTTGGCAACACGGTGTGAGAAACGGGTTGGTTAATTTAGGCGGAGATATTAAAGTGATTGGTCCACACCCTGATGGTAAGCCTTGGTTGGTGGGGGTTAGTCATCCACGTAAAGCCGGGGGATTATTAACAAGGTTGGAGGTGTATTCCGGCGCTGTTGCAAGTAGTGGGGATTATGAGCGGTGTATTGTCATTAATGGCAAGCGATACGGGCATGTACTAAATCCAAGAACAGGCTGGCCTGTACGAGGGTTGGCATCGGTTACTGTTGTCGCACAGCAGTGTGTTATAGCGGGGAGTGCTTGTACAGTGGCTATGTTAATGGAAAGGCAGGGCAAGCGTTGGTTAAAGCAGTTAGGGCTAAAGTATCTTTGGGTAGATCAGGATGGAAAAGTGGGAGGTACTTATTGAACAGGAAAGTGAATAAAAACAAAGTGTGTTATTTGGCGTGATTTATTTTAAAAGTGGGTCAAATGACCTACTTTTAAATGCTGAAATTAATGGCATAGGTAAATCCTACTAAGCTTATCTAAAATTTTAACTATATTTTTGAAATAATTAGACACTTCAGTTTGTTTTATATTAGGCCTATATAATGTAATAATTATGAAGGCAAGAATGTATTACTCTTCTTCTATATATTGTGTCAAAATAAGGCTGGCTACTCAGCCTATAAAAATTATCTTGTGCTCTTAATCCTTCGCCCTCACTTGAGAGGAGGATTAAGAGCACAAGATATAGGCGTGTAGTTACCAATTAAGAACTAAAGGCACTTTCTTGTTATGGCATAAAAAGTGCTGAAACTGATGCTAGGGCACAAGTTAATAGTGTCAAAAATTGTAGAACTTTAACTATATTTAATTATTTTTTAAGGAAACAAAATGAAAACTAAAATGTTTGCTTCAATTGCCCTATTAGGGCTTTCAATAGGGACTGCTCAAGCGGTGACTTTAAACTATACCGATACTCATACCTTTGATGGTGAAGTGGATTTTTTCTATTTTGATAATAACAGTTCGGGAAATGTGTCATTGTGGGTTGATACCTTGCAAGATGGTTTTGATTCTAATGGCGCGTTGTTTAAGTTGAATGCTGCATCAGGAAAGTATGACTTTGTGAGGGATGTGGGGAATGCAGATGATGAACGAGATACAAATGGGTTGAATCAAACAGGAAAAAATATATTTGATGTGGCAATCAAAAATGGGTATATCAAGGGAGATTCAGAAGCTTTAGGTGTTTCTGATACAGGAGGTAGCTATAATTTAGATGCTGGATCTTATTTGTTTACTGTTGCAGGTTTTGATTTTACACCAAATGCATCTATTTATGGCGGTACGGTAGAGGATGGTTTTGTAGATTTTAATGTAGAATTTTTTGGAGGTACAAATCCTGATAGACAATGGAGTACTTGGGCTTTTAATACTGCAGGAGCCCCAAGCCCTTATGAAGTCTATATAGAAGGTGATGTTTCTGCTGTTCCTGTTCCTGCCGCTGTTTGGTTGTTTGCTACTGCAATCGCTGGTTTGGGTGCGGTTGGGCGCAGTAGAAAGCAAGGCTGAATTTTGTTTAAACCTATTGCAACCTCAGTTTAAGACTGACTAAAGGTGAAAGTCATAATAATCATTTTTTGCTGTTGTTTGCTTATGGATAACAGCTTTGCTAAGACGGATGCTGATAATAACAGAGTTTCATCAATTTTGGTTAAATACAGACCAAAATTGAATGCCAATATCCAGTTGCAGGTTGAGCAGGCATCATTGAAGGCTGTATTGAGTGAATTGAGTCGCGTTACTGGGGCTGTAATTCATTATTCGGTGTTAACTGATGTATTTATTACAGCTACTTGCGTGGCTGATAATTTAAAAGCAGTTTTGCAATGTTTGTTGGGGGAGTCACAAAATATTGTCTATCAATATGCTCATAATAAAGGGCAAGCGGGAATGCCTAGCGAGGTATGGGTCTTAGGTAGCTCATTAGCCGGTCTTACCTTGCAGGAAGATAGGGGGGGAGTAAGTTGCCAAGGGGATAGGGCTGATTTGGCAGCTATACCTAAAAATACTAAGCAAGCTGATGAGAAACTCGTTGCTCAATTGATTGTTAAGTTAGAATCAGCTGACCCTAAACAAAGAGCTGATGCCATAGCAGATCTGGCGACAAAAATAGCAATGGATAATATTGAGGTCGATAATATTTTGCTGATGGCTATGGGTGATAAATCAGCTAGAGTCAGGGAACAGGTGTTGTTTGCTTGGGTCTACCGAAATGGCCGAGCTGCTATTTTTGAATTACAGCAAGCATTGCAGGATCCAGTGGCTTCTGTCCGCTTAAAGGCGGTAGACTTGGCTCAGGATGCTGCCGTTTTAAGACTGGCGTTATTAGATGGGGACGCTCTAGTGCGGCAATTGGCAGAAATGAAGCTAAATGCTTTAAATAAATAATAATTGAGAGAGCCTATCTCTTTAACTAAAACGTAAGGTTTTCTTAAATAATAGAGAGCCCAATTAAAAACAAATAAATTTATGAAAAATAAAATAATATTCGCAATGGTTCTTTCTTTATTCTCAGCTGGGTATGCGGCTTCAGTCGCAGCACATGATTTGAAGTTTAAACTTTTATTCGCAACAAATGGTGCTGGGGCAACCGATGTTTGGGAGGTGAGTTGTTTAAGTAGCAGTACTTTAGGCGATTCGGCAAGGCTGGTGGCTAATATCAAAGATTTTAGCCCTGATGACTCTAATTTTATAAGTCTAGTAATATACAAAGATGGTAAAGCTGTTACCTCAACCGATTTGGTTGGAGGGAATGATGCTTATAGTCCACTGGTCTCGGTAAATGCAGGAAATGGTGTTTATACTATGATAGCTAACCATACCAGAGTGGGAAACCAAGTCTATTTTATTGAATACCATTGTGAGAATGCAGCAGGGGATCATACCCCAACAACAGTGCCAACAACTCCCGTTCAAGATCAGTAATTGTTTGTAGTCAGTTACCAAAAAGCGTCTGTTTTACAGGCGCTTTTTTGCTATAAGTAGAAAGGTTTTTAAAATAGAAAGTCGATTGTGAACCATATAAAACAGTATATTGTATTAGGTATTATTGTACTTGCAGCAACACAAAATGCTTGGGCGGTGACAGTGGGCGAAAAAATGCCTGATTGTAACTTAAAGCCATTGAATGATGTTGCGGCGACCTTACACTTAAACCGGTACTCAGGAAAGGTGTTGTATGTGGATTTTTGGGCTTCTTGGTGCGCCCCTTGTGCAAAATCGTTTCCTTATATGAATAAGTTGCAGCGTACCTTTAAGTCGAGTGATTTACAGATTGTTGCAGTTAATTTAGACCAGCCGTTGAGTGACGCTGATGAGTTTTTAACTAAGCTACCCGCTGACTTCACCTTGGCTTATGACCCAGAGCAGGTCTGTGCGAAATCTTTTGCGGTACAGGCAATGCCATCAACCTATTTGATTGATAAACAGGGGATTGTTCGATATATCCATCTGGGTTTTCGTTCTGGAGAGATAGGTGAGCTACAGCAAATGATCGAAACATTAGTGGCCGAAGATTAGCTAAGGAACGTGCACGAAATAACTTGAGCATCTAACTTGTCTTTTTGTCCGTCTTCTGCGTTGTATAAATAGTTGCGTAGCTTGCTATGCGCCTATTTATACGTCTTGAATACGAACAAAAATCCTGCGTCAGTTGCCTAAGTTATTCCGTGCGCGTTCCTAAGGAACGTGCATGAAACAACTTACCGATTTCTAACTTGTCTTTTTTCTTCAGATGGAATGATCCCATTCGTTGCGTAGCCTACTATGCGCCTCATGAGATCATTCCATCTGAAACAAAAATCCTAAGTTATAATTTCGGGAAGCTATTCCATACACGTTCCTAAGGAATGCAAATAAA
>JALSLS010000333.1 GCA_026988195.1 Methylomonas sp. | reverse complement strand
TCTCCAGATTTCATAAAGGCTATTCCTTCTGGTTGATTAAACTGATTCTTATCTAATTCCCAACTCCCTTTGAATATGCTGTCTGCCCCATAACAGACGATCATTTTTATCTCTTTTGTCCCCACTAAATAAATATCGTTGGATTTGGGGTGAATTGCAATGCCTGAAGGATTGAATGTATCTCCGGTTTCACCCAAAAAATCCCGACTATCCATGGTAAATACCGGAGAATGAGATCTAGTCCCTGATTGGATATCAAAAGAAAATATTTTCCGTGCCGTGTCACCTTTGGTTGGAGACCCCTTGCAGGCAATGAGTAGATGCTTCTCCTGAGGGTCATAACACAAACCTTCTGGGTCATAATCTTTATTCAGATTCAGGTCGTAACGTTCACATTGTGAGGATCCATTGTTGTAATCGGTTATTCTGTATATTGCTGGTCGCTTTCCAGCATGCAATATATATGCAGTGCTCCCTAAAATAACGAGATCTTCCGAATCCCCTAGGTCATGTTTTACGTACGCCGTAATTTCTTTGGTGGATAAATTAAACTGGTAGACTCGAATTGCCTCGTCTTGTACAAAGGCCAAGGAATTATGGTCTTGAATTGGACATATACCCGATATTTCCATATATTTTTTCGAAAGTTCACCTGCTTCTATCGGGTTATTTAGATCATATGGAATATTCATATTGTCTCGATTATGGTTGCTTATTTATTGCTGGTTGCCTTATACCGCTGCACCATACCACTCAAAGGAATTACTTTGATTTTATCTGCATGCCCTGCACTTCCAAAAGCTTCATAACGAGACTCACAAAGTGCCTGCATGGCATCTCTAGCCGCCTTAAAAATTTTACGTGCATCAAAATCTGAGGCGTTTTCTGGCTGTGCTACATAGTGGCGAATAGCCCCTGTTGAAGCTAGGCGTAAGTCAGTATCTATATTAACTTTACGAACACCATACTTAATGCCTTCAACAATTTCTTTTACGGGTACGCCGTACGTTTGAGGAATATCCCCACCATGCTCATTAATACATTTTAGCCACTCTTGCGGCACTGAGCTCGATCCATGCATAACAAAGTGAGTATTGGGGAGTCTTTGTTGTAATGTTTTTAATAGACTAATAACCAACACTTCACCTGAAGGTGGCTTGCTAAATTTATAGGCTCCATGACTTGTTCCAATGGCGACAGCTAAAGCATCAACTTGAGTTTGCTTTACAAATTCAACCGCTTCATCTGGATCTGTTAGTAATTTAGCGTGCTCTCCTTTTGATACCGTTTCTAATGAACCCAAGCAACCAATTTCACCCTCAACCGATACACCACAAGCATGAGCCATTTTAGCGACAGTACGAGTGACTTTTACGTTATATTCAAAAGAGGATGGGGTTTTCCAGTCCTCTAGCAAAGACCCATCCATCATCACCGAACTAAAACCTGATTGAATAGCTTGTGTGCAAATATCAATAGTAGGTGCATGATCTCTATGCATAACCACTGGAATATGAGGATACTGCTCAACAGCTGCAAGAACTAAATGGCGTAAAAACACTTCTCCAGCATATTTATTGGCGCCTGCTGATCCTTGCATTATAACGGGGCTATTACAGGCATCGGCGGCTTGCATAATGGCTTGAACTTGCTCCATATTACTCACGTTAAAAGCAGGAACCGCAAAACTATGCTCTGCTGCATAATCCAAAAGCTGTCGTAATGATACTAGCGCCATAATTGATATTCCTTTGTTTGTGTTATTTTGAGGTATACCTTACCACCAAGCAGTAAGAGTATATACTTCGCGCGGTCACGGATGAGGAATTTATAAGCTGCTGATTTTTGTCGATAGCAAGGCGCTGAAACAGGCGCATAGCAAGCTACGCAACTGTTTCAGCAACGCAGCTATTGGCAAAAACTCAGCGGTTAGAAAACCGCAGTCGTGACCGCGCGAAGTATAAATCATGGCTATATTTTATTTTCAGAATAATCTATGGTGAGCTTATAGTCATATTAGCCTATGCAAAAATACTTAATACTCCACTGCTAGCAATCGCTCTACCTGCCTCAATCTCTTCTGCTATATCCATTGTTTTTTCGGTAAGCTCATTTTCTATTATTTCATTCTGTTGTTTTTCATCTTTACCAGCACCACTGCCCATTTGACTAAAGCCTTTATGCTGTTTTTGTCCCGCATCTTCTTGGGAAACACTCACTTCAGCCAAATTAAGCTGTTGTGCAGAAAACATTTCTCTTAATTTAGGCAGTGCTGCATCAATAGCTTCTTTCACCACTGCATGTTGTGCAGTAAAAGCAACGGTTACTTGATCCTGAGTCGTATCAATTTTAATGGTAATAGGGCCTAAATGTCCTGGGTTTAATCTAAGCTCAGCAGATGGAACTGCTTGTTTATGCATCCATATGACTTTCTCCCCCATTTCTTTATTCCATTCAGGGTGAGCAAAATGTTTAGTCATCGTAGGAATATCGACTTTATTTTCAGGGATAACCGCTCGGCTAAGGTTGGCAATATCAGTCGCAAATTTAGGTAATATTCTTTCTGCTGTTAACTCGGGTTCTTTACCGTCTAAAGTATTAGGCTGATTACTCTGAGTCTGCTTATTCATAAACAGAGAATCTATATTGTGTTGTCCTGCTTTATTATCCGTAGGAACTATCTGCAATGAATCATCCCCTCCGTCAACGTTAGCTTTAACAACCGCCCCCAAATTCTGCTGTTCTATTAATTGTTTAATTGATAGCGTTTGTTGATTTGGTAAAGGCTTTGTATCTTGATAAACCAAAGCCCCTGCTTCTGTATCAATTTTATTGGGAATTGTTAATGTAGAAAGTATTGAGGCCATTGTATTTTCTATATCGACCTCATCAGTACTTCCTTCTAAAAAAGGCATTGTCTGACTTTGCTTCACATTAGACTTATCTGTTTTTTTAACCGAAATATTATTAACAAATTCGGCTTTATCTTTAAGGTGATCACCTACCAAATCAGAACCGAAAGACCTCAATTGTTCGATAGAAGGTGTTATAGGCTGGTCATTTAAGGTCTGAGTAGCTAGCGGCTCATCTATTGAAGCCCTGTATTTTTGCGAAAATGTTTTCTCAATTGATTTAATACCAGCACTCAACTGCTCAATATTTTTAGAAAGCTCAGAAGAGACCCGATAAGCCTGCTCTTCTCCCGTATATATTGCTTCTGATACAGGCGCTGAAGAAATACTTTGTTTAAGTGTCGATAACAAGCTTTGCACTTGCTCCACACTTTCCATAACATCTAACTGCTTTATGTTTTGGTGTTCTAACTCTAGCGTATTCCCCCCATTAGATTGTTGAATTTCATCACTCAACTCACTAATAGATGCAGATGACTTTAGGGCTTCTAGTTCATTCATGATGGAGTCTAACTGAATGATTACTTCACCTTTTTCTGACTGCTGTTGTTTGATAGATTTTACAGTGTCTATTGATTCTTCAATTTGAGAAAATACATCGCCTGTCTCTTGTAGACTATCATCTAAAGTATTTAATACATTGGCTAATGTTTCCAATGTATTTTCCAAATCAATTTCTTTTTCTAACGAAGTTTCTGGAGGCAAATCTTTGCCTAAAAAACGGAGGGATTGATTAAGGGTTTGATCACTTGATATTAAACCGGCAATTTTATGCAGTTGACTATCAGCATTAAAGCGCTCCCCTAGCAAGGCGGGATTACCCTCTGCAGCCTTACCTTCTCCCTGTAGTTGCTGTATTTTTGCCACCAACTGCTCAGAGAATTCAAGTGATCCAGCACTATTTTCTGGTAATAATGGCTGAATAGTATCTACACTTTCCCCTGCTGGAAGCATTGATAATACATTTGAGCTACCGATGTTCATATAAGTTCTCCGAATTCCTTACCTAAGAACTAAGCACTTCTTATGCCACTATCCCTCCCCATCCGTGAAGCTCTATCATCTTGCTCATTTTGCTCCCTTTTATCCTCCTCTTTTAGTTCTTTCTTTACTGCTGCTGTACACACTTTCTGCATACTTTCAGTTTTTTGATGCTGTTGCGTCCATTGTTCTCTTGTAGAAACAAGCTGTTTTTCAACCCCTAAAACAATCTGTTTTTGCTCATCTATAGCCAAATCCAACTTACCCATAAAGGCTTTAAATTCAAGCAATTGCTTTATATTAACCCCTACCTTTGCGATAGATTGATACTTGACTTCATAATCTTGCCGATACACTTTTAGATTTTCTAACTGTACTTCTGCAGCCTGTCGCTGTTGCTGAATACTGCCTAATGCCTCTAATGTAGCTTGTTCATTTCTAGCATTTAATTCGACAATAACATTGAGTCTTTGAGATCTTTTCATTAGTTACCCAAAAAAATTATAACTTAGATATTACACTTCCGGCATTTCTAACAAAGCTTCAAGCTCTGCTAAACTGCGACTAATATCAACCGCTTCATTCATATCTTGCTGTAAAAATGCAGCAATTACTGCATTTTTTGCAATAGCCTCATCAATTCTAGGGTCAGCCCCTGCTTGGTAAGCCCCAACACTAATCAAATCTTTATTTTGCTGATAAAGCGAATATAACCGTCTTAACTCTCCCGCTAATTTGATCTGTTTAGGCTCAGCTATATCCGACATCACACGACTAATAGAGGCTTCAATATCAATAGCTGGGAAATGTCCTGACTCAGCAAGAGATCTGGATAATACGATATGTCCATCCAATACGCCTCGAGCTGCATCAGCAATGGGATCATTATTATCATCGCCCTCTGCCAATACCGTATAAAAGGCCGTAATAGAACCACCGCCTTCATCTCCATTACCGGCTCTTTCTACTAAGTGAGGTAACTTTGCAAATACGGAAGGAGGGTAACCTTTAGTTGCAGGGGGTTCATCAATCGCCAAAGCAATTTCCCTATGCGCTTGTGCATAGCGTGTTAACGAATCCATTAATAACAATACGTCTAAACCTTGGTCTCTAAAATATTCAGCAATACTGGTTGCTAACATAGCGCCATGAACACGCATTAAGGGAGGATCATCTGCTGGTGAAGCAACAACAACTGATCGCTTCATACCTTCTTCACCTAAAATCTTTAAAACGAATTCATTGACTTCTCGTCCCCTTTCTCCAATAAGCCCAACCACAACCACGTCAGCACGGGTAAATTTAGTCATCATCCCTAACAACACACTTTTCCCAACCCCAGTACCGGCAAACAAGCCCATCCTTTGACCTCGACCAACCGCAAAAATTGAGTTAATTGAGCGTACTCCTACATCTAAAGTATCTCGTATTGGTTTTCTTGAAAGTGGGTTGATAGGTTTGCCGCCCAAAGAAATAGTGGCATCTGTTTTTAAAGGCCCTTTATCATCCAGCGCATTTCCTGCCCCATCTAAAACTCGACCTAAAAGACTGACCCCTACTTTTGCTAGGCTTTTCTTGCCAAGAGGAATAACTCGGCAGCCTGGCTCCAACCCTTGCGTACTTCCTGTAGGCATCAGAAAAATACAGCCCCCCGAAAAGCCAACAACTTCAGCTCCAATCCTGTCTCCTGACTTTGTTTCGATCTGACATAATGAGCCTATTGCTGCACGACACCCTTCGGCTTCTAAGGTTAATCCGACCATGCGACTTAATTTTCCCTCAACCACCAATTCAGGAATATCTGACAACCTTTCCATGTATGGGTGTATTCTCTTAATCCATTTTTCACTTCGATTCGGCTCGGGAATCATTCTTTCCGATCCTCATCTCTTTCGCCCCCTAAGACTGTCGCCACAATAACAGCCAGCCTATTTTCAATAGAGGCATCTATCAGAGAGGTTTCTGTTTTTACCTTACACCCCCCTCGTGTCATCAAAGGATCCTCAATAATATTCCAGAGTGATTCTGCATTATCCAGTGTTAAAGAACGTTTAACCAGTTCAGCATCATCAGGATGCATTTGTATAGTTAGCTTTTGAGAGGCTATAGGAAGAGCATTGACCGCTTCTCTAATAACAGCAACAATTTGTCCGGGATCAATTTTTATCTCTCTTCGTACAATCTGAGTGGCAATCCCAATAGCTAAATTAACTAATTCTGTTTCTACCGTTTCATCTAGGTTTTTAAAGGGTTCACTTAATGCCTCTAATAAACTGACAAATGCTGTCGCTTCTTTTTGTATTAAATGTAAATTATCGTCATATCCTTTTTTTTCACCCTCTACTTTCCCTTCAACAAAACCTTGTTCAAAGCCCTTAGATGACCCTTCCTTAAATCCTTCATCAAATCCTTCTTTTTTGCCCTGCGCAAAAGCTTCATCATAAGCTTGCTGCTGCATTTTTTCGATCTCATCAACCGTTAAGGTTGCTTTCTCTTTTTTAGGTTGTAGTATTGCAGGTTGTTTTTTTTTACCTAGCTGTTTGGACACATCCCATAACCCTAATGCTTCAAGCTCCGAATTTGAGAATGACTGGTTTTTAGACGAGTTCATCACCACCACCACTTCCAAGCATCATTTCACCTGATTCAGACAGTTTCTTAGCAATACTGAGTATATCTTTTTGTGCTAGCTCCACTTCACTCAATTTAGTAGGGGGCGCCGCCTCTAAGTCATCCCTCAACATCTCTGCCGCCCGTTTTGACATATTACCAAATATTTTCTCTTTCAATCCTTCGCTCACACCTCTTAATGCAACCAATAATTGATCAGTAGAAACTTCTCTTAACAAGGTTTGAATGCCCCGATCATCTACTTGAATTAAATCAGCAAAAACAAACATTTTATCTTGAATTTGTCCCCCTAAATCAGCATCAAATTCACTAATACTCTCCATCATTTCTTCACTCAAACTACCTTCCATGAAGTTTAGAATATTAGCAGCCGAATCGACGCCACCAACATTAGAAGCTTTAACACTGTCACTCCCTGTTAATTGTTTTTCCATCATGTCATCTAGTTCCTTGATTGCAGCGGGCTGTACACTTTCCATAGTCGCTATTCTCATAATAATATCCGAACGCTGATTTTCAGGTAATAAAGCCAAGACTTCTGCTGACAAATCAGCTTCTAATAACGACAAGATCATGGCAATAATTTGCGGATGTTCCATTCTGATTAAATCAGCAATAGAGCGAACATCCATCCATTTAAGCTGCTCAATCCCTTTACTATTTGCCCCCATCAGGATACGGTCAATAATATTTCCCGCTTTATCAGCCCCTAGTGCATTGGTTAGCATATTTCTAATATAACTATCAGAATCAAGCCCTAACCCTGTCTCATCCTTAACTTCCATGATGAAATCTTCTAATACAATATCGACCATTTCTGAAGTAATCTGCCCCATCGTGGCCATAGCAGACCCTACAATTTGTACTTCTTTAGGCCCCATATTTTTTAACACAGCCGCCGCTCTATCCTGACCTACAGCCAAGAGCATTAATGCTGCTCTTTCAGTAGCACTTAAGTTAAATTCAACATCAGACATCGCTTTTTAACCATCCTTTAAGAACCTCAGCCACTAATTGAGGGTCTTCATCAATTAATTGTTGTACATATTCCAACCGTTTCTCATAACTTTGCGGAGCATCTAATAACAATAGATCTTCAACCCCCGCAGACAAACCTTTTTCCCCCTCTTGTGCCTCATTTTCAGTAACAGGTACAGCAATAGGTTTACCATTTTCATCAAATCGAACCGTTCCCCCTATTGCATCAGCTTCTGCATGAGCATCAAGTAAAGCTTTAACTTCTTCATCTCTTGCAACTAAGCCCCGCATAGCTGGACGTAAAACACCAAGAACGATAAACAAAACAACCAAAACCGCAGTCAACTGTTTTGCAGCATCAAGAAACCAACCTTGCTCCCACAAGGGAAGGTCTGGTAAAGCTTCAAACGCATCAGGGATTCTAAAAGAAATATTCGTCACCGTTACTTGGTCACCTCGACTACTATCAAACCCGACAGCTTGCATAACCAACTCTCTTAATTGATTAATATCTTCCTGCGGATAAGTTTGATTAGTATAGCTCCCATCACCTAACTGTACTTTTTTATCATCAACCACAACAGCAATCGACAAACGACGCAAAACGCCTGTTGCTAACCGAGTATGAGTAATCGTTTTATCCAATTCAAAGTTACGCGTTGCGCTCTTTCTAATAGAGCTCGGTGATGCTGTCTCTGCTGCATTTTCGCCTACGGCTAACTCAGGCGCTACACCAGCAGGTGGGGGTTGGTTTGATAGCGCTCCAGGAACACCTTGAATAGCTGAATTTGAACTTTGCTCATCTTGAGTTTGTTCACTTCTTAAAGCGGGTAAATCAGGGTTAAACATTTCCTGAGTTTTTTCTGTGACAGTAAAATCCACATCTGCAGAAATTTGTGCTTGTAATCCTTCTCGCCCAACCAGAGGAATAAGAATATTTTCAATGCGCTGCATTAAATGCTCTTCCAGGTTCTGTTTATATTCAAACTGCTTTGAATTTAAGTTCATCTCTTCTGAAGATCCATTTGCACTCAGCATACGCCCTTTCTGATCAACCACGGTCACCTGTGTTGACTCCATCATAGGGACACTGGAAGCCACCAAGTGAACGATGGCTTCTATTTGGCCTTTTTCAAGTGATCTTCCCCGATATAAATTAACAATCACGGAGGCACTCGGTTTTTTACGTTTACGTACAAACACTGATTGTTTAGGTAAGGCCAGCAGAACACGGGCAGACTTGATATTTTGAATAGAGGCAACCGTTCTAGCTATTTCACCCTCTAAAGCGCGTTGAAAACGCATTAACTCGATATTTTTACTAGTGCCAAAACCTGATTCTTTATCCAGTATTTCATATCCTGAAATTTTTGTTCTGGGTAAGCCTTGTGCGGCTAATTTTAACTTTAATTTACGGACTTGGTCTGTTGGTACCATAATGGCACCAGACTCAGTTTCTACTGAGTAATCAACTCCCATTTGATCAAGGGTTTCAAGGATTTCGCTGGCATCTTCTTCAGCCATACCAGAATAAAGTAAATCATATGAATCAGCTTGAGACCACAAAACAACCGCTATTCCTACAGCAACACTCAATGCAATACCCAGCATTAAACCTATTTGTCGGGCTATAGATAAATTACCTAAGCCTTTTAAAATAGGAGGGGTTTCCACTTCTTTGGTTAATTCGTCTAGCGCACTGGATTGTGCATCCAGTTCGGCTAAATCGCCACCGTCTTGCTCACTCATTTTTTAGTCTTCGGTTACTTGGAACATACGTCATTAATTATATTGTAGTAGTTCAGGGTGCTTTTGCTTAAATTGAGAGGGGTAGAGGTTATTGTTTGATTTAGAATCATTCAGAGCATGGCCGTATACCCCCCCTATATAGAGCCTAACTCTACTTTACATCGGCATATTCATTACATCTTTATAGGCATCAACTAATTTATTTCTCACTTGTAACATCGCTTGAAATGAAACACTGGCTTTTTGAGAGGCAATCATAACTTCAGCTAAACTAACATCAGGCTCTCCCAGTTCAAAAGACTTTGACAATGCGCCTGATGCCTTTTGAGTATCATTAACAGAGTCAATAGAATCTTTTAACATGGCCGCAAAATCAGAACCTGAATCACTTTCCGTTGCTGCTGGCTTTATAGACTGACTAGATGCGTCAATAGACATGGTTCGCATCTGGGCTAAAACTTGGTTTATATTTATATCGCTCATACTATTCTCTCACCGTTACTGCATCATACTGCTATGCACTATTCTCGTCTTTATATAAACATAAGCATTTTTTATACCAACACCAAAAAATTGACACATTACTCTCTTTTTAGAGGCTTAGGCAACTGGCAATAAATAACCCACCCAGATTGCGCAGATTTTTTTGTTTCTGATCAAACTATCTCAAGAGGCGCGAAGTACATGGATGTGCAAGTGTCGCTTGAAGCAGGATGCTGGTTGCGACCATAGCCAGCTACGTAACTGTTTTTCTAGCATGCCTATGGAGCCAAAAGACAAGTCAGACTTGGGTATTATTGAATCCTCGTTCCTTAACAAGGAACAGCAACACCCGCCTCTTTCATTCGTGCTATTTTATAACGCAATGTTCTTGGGCTAATTCCTAATTTCTCCGCCGTCATTTTCCTGCTTCCATCTACATCTCGTAAAGTTTGTAAAATTATATTTTCTTCAGCTGACCTCACACTATCCCCCAAACAAGCACCATCGCTAACGGCAACAGCTGTTTCAAAAGTGCTATTTGCTATTGTTTTTATATTTTCCATATTGGTGACAGTGGGTTTCATTAGCAATATTTGTTCATCCATATTACCTTCAAACATCAAGCATTCAGGTAAAATATAGCCTTTCTGACTCAAAATTAATGCCCGTTGCACAACATTTTCCAGCTCTCTTACATTCCCTGGCCAGCTATAATTTTGCATCACGACAGCCGCTTCTTCACTAAAAACAGGTAAAGCTTTTCCCTCTTTCCAATGTTTTTTCATTAATGCCATTGCCAGCGGCAATATATCTCCAACCCGTTCTTTTAATGCTGGAATCTTAATCGGAAAAACACTTAATCGATAATACAAATCTTCTCTAAATAGGCCTTGTTCTACCTGTTCTTTTAAATTTCGATTAGTGGTAGCCAAAATTCTAACGTTTAATGCGATTTTGTCTTGCCCTCCAAGTCTCTCTACTTCTTTTTCCTGTAGAACTCTTAATAGTTTTGCTTGCAAGCTTATATCCATTTCTGATATTTCATCAAGCAATATCGTTCCCTCTTGAGCTTGTTCAAACTTCCCAGCTGTTGACTGCACCGCTCCTGTATAGGCTCCTTTCTCATAACCAAAAAGGATAGCCTCCAACATATTTTCTGGAATAGCCGCACAATTAATCGCCACAAAGGGGCCGCTACGATACCCAGAATTTTGGTGAATATATCTGGCCATAACCTCCTTCCCTGTACCACTTTCCCCCTGCAATAAAACGGACACATCCGTTTTTGCTACTTTTGCAGTCAATGCATAAAGTTGCTTCATCTTTGGGTCAAATACAATTCTTTCACTCGGCTGAGTTGATTCAACTACCACAAATTCAGACACCTTCCCAACCAAAGCCGAAGCCTCAAAAGGCTTAATTAAATAGTCTGCTGCTCCTGATTGCATCGCTTCCACTGCCTTAGGAATAGTTCCATAAGCTGTCATTAATACGACGGGGGTATCTGGATGCATCTGTTGCATATTATTCAACAACTGAAAGCCATCCATCACCGGCATTTGAATATCACTCACCACGAGCCTAAAATTATTTTTAGCTAATTGACTTAATGCTTCTGTCCCATTATTAGCATAAAGTACTTTATAGCCTTCAAGTTCTAAGGTGTCACATAACGCTTCACACAAATCAAGGTCATCCTCGACTACTAACACATCATACTGCTTCATAGCTATTCTCCATAGGGTGATAATCACCTTCTGACAAAGTTGTAATATATTGATTAATACAGGGTAAAAGCAGGGTAAATAAGGTGCCCTCCCCTTTTGTAGATTCACACTTAATTGACCCACTATGCGCCCTAATAACACTATCAACCACGGCCAAACCCAGCCCGGTTCCTTTTATTTTTGTGGTGTAAAAAGGTTCAAATAGTCGTTGCTTAGTTTCCTCATCGATACCGACCCCATTATCCTGTACTTTAATCTGCAAACTACTTTGATCATACTGGTTCAGCACCATACTGATCTCACCGTTACCTGCTTGAGCTTGAGCTTCAACTGCATTATTTAATAAATTCATCACAGCTCCCAGCAAAGCATCTTCATTTCCTAGCATTACATCAGCTTTCACCTTATTATTAACAGTAAACTTCAGCTCATGGTTGCCAATTAACTCATGCATATTTTCATTAATTTTCAGCACAAATGCTTGCAATGAAAAAACTTCC
>JALSLS010000332.1 GCA_026988195.1 Methylomonas sp. | reverse complement strand
ACTACTACACAAAAAACGATGGCAAGCCCAAACAGATCGGCAAGCTAAGAGCCATCACCAGAGAATCATTATTCGGTTTAAAACAAGAAACGATTATCAGCGAGATTGATAATGACAAGACTGATGACAACCAAACCAGCTACCTCTCGCACAATGGTTTAAAAACACAATACACCTTCAGAGACGATGGACAGCTAAAACAAATACAAATCGCCGATACTCTAAAACTGCAATACAGCTATGACCAGAATGGCAATATTACGGGGATAGATGAGAATGGCACACTGCAAAGTTATTTGTATGACCAAGGGAGGCTGACCTTTGCGGATACGGTGACTGGGACTTATGCCTATGACTATGACAAAGTGGGTAATCGTACCGCTAAAATCCACGAAGATAACAATGGTAAAGCCACACAAGAAAATTATAACTACCCAGAAAATGGCGAAGGTAACCGTTTAACATCTCTTACAACAGAAAAAGAGAACCAAGAAGCAGAAAAAAACACAAACTACCAATACAATAAAAGCGGTAGCCCAAAACAAAGAAAAGGCTTTACCTACGAATACAACGCCAGCCAACGACCCATAAAAGTTTATAAACAAACAGAGACAAACGAAAAAACATTAATCGCGGAATATAAATACAATACCTTCGGCGAAAGAATAAAGAAAGTCACCTACAGCCAAGGCAAGAACCCAAAGGTTACTTATTTTCTCTATGACGGGCATACACTCACCGCTGAAATAAATACAAAACAAGGAAAAACAGGGGGGGTGGCAAATGAAATAACGGCATTACAACAGTATATTTACCTTAAACACCAACCTATAGCCAAAATAGAAGACAAACAGATCATCGCCATACACGCCGACCACCTTGGCACACCTAGATTAGTTACCAATGATGACAAGCAAACTGTCTGGAAGGCTAATTACTCGCCATTTGGTAAAGCTGAAATTACAAAACAAAGTATAACGCTAAATCTTAGATTGCCGGGGCAGTATGAGGATCAGGAAACTGGGACGCATTATAACTATTTGAGGGATTACGATCCTGAAACTGGGCGGTATATTACCAGTGATCCTATTGGGCTTAAGGGTGGGGTTAATACTTATGCTTATGTGGGGGGTGATCCTTTAGGTAAAACAGATGTACTTGGCTTGTTAGCCCCAGAAACTGCCTTCACCAAAGCTCTACTAGAGTCCGCGATTATTTCACAGTTAGATGGCCCAGAACCAGGTCCAGCAGATATAGGGGCTCTGAGTTATTTGGGAGGTGCAATTATATCTATTGCAATTACAGCTGTTGGCTCTTCTGTTATAGATTTTTTTAACAAGCCAGATGCAGATGACATTGTACTTCTTATCAAAGAAATCCAATTATATAACCCTAATTTTACAGCACTAAATACGAGAACATGGGACAACCATCAACAGTTAGTCAATGACTTATTCATAGCACAGTATAAATTTGTTCATAAAGATATGTGTTACGTTGGAAAAGGAAAAGAACTATATATTAGGGCACGACAGAATTTAGCATTTCGAGATTCTATAAATAACTTGGCAAGTGGTACTGTTGCTTTTATTTCCCCTGGTGGAATTTACTTTCCAAATGAAAGCATCTACAAATATGAAGTGTTTTTACATGAACTCTACCAAGAGAATGGAGGCAACCTAGGATTTGAGGAATGGTATCTAAATAATACTTTAAGAACTGTTAAGCGAACTGCAGACTCTGTTAATAATGAATTTATTCAAAATGACTGGAACCCACCATACAAGAAAGGTACTCAGGTAACTGAATATACAAGTCTATCTGATGAAAAATTTGTAAGATTTCACTTCGGACCAAATGAAGAGGGTCAATGGATCGTGAAAAAAGAGGCTGTTTTTGGCTTAACCCCCTCGCAAATAAAAATCAAATACTCTTTGAAGCATGAACCTACACTTGTTTCAGATGTCAATGTGAGTCTTGGAACCCGAATAAGAAAAGGTAAAGTAGAATCAAATTTTGGAGGGAATCAAGGGGCTATACAGTATGAAGTTATAGACCCAAACTGGAGCGCAAAAATGAACTTTACTAATCCACGGCCAATAAATGAGTTATAACAATGAGTTATCATATATCAAATTTAGAAATTGGGGGAATAGAACTTAAGTTTTATTCCCCTATCCAGAAAGTATTAATTACAGGTGATAAAGTACTGGTGTTACTTGAACGAGTGGGTGTAGAGGTTGACGAGACAAAGGAATCTTTAACTCAAAATATTCATGCATATGGCAATAAGGGAAGAAAGCTTTGGTCAATAGAACCCCCCCCCACTTTTCAAAACAGGAAAGGATTAATTACAGGACTTTATACAAGAGAAAATAAAGTATTAGCCTATATGTCTTATGGGGTTGACTTCGAAATTAATTTAGACGATGGCTCACTAATTCATATTCCCGATCAGCGACCTTGGTAAAAATTGTAATCAAAGGGGTCACCCATTAGCCAGCCGGTGTCAATAGGCAATACTAAATCCTAGCACTTTTTTGTGCTTTTTCTTTTGGTTTTTTTCTAAACGGTTTGGAAAGCGAATTACTCGCCGTTTGGTAAAGCTGTAATTACAAAACAAAGTATTACGCTAAATCTTAGATTACCAGGGCAATATGAAGATCAAGAGACAGGGACGCATTATAACTATTTGAGGGATTATGACCCTGAGACTGGGCGGTATATTACCAGTGACCCGA
Source organism: Methylomonas sp. (assembly GCA_026988195.1). Classification (GTDB taxonomy): domain Bacteria; phylum Pseudomonadota; class Gammaproteobacteria; order Methylococcales; family Methylomonadaceae; genus QPIN01. The sequence goes on along the minus strand of JALSLS010000332.1, from coordinate 9,288 downwards.
TTGGGCTTAAGGGTGGGGTTAATACTTATGCTTATGTGGGGGGTGATCCGCTCGGAGCAATAGACCCATTGGGACTCCAAATAGCGAATCCTTACCCCGAAGATGATTCAACTATGCTCGATAGAATGGGAGAATTTATTGATGCGTTAGGTGGTGAAAGCATTGTTAAAAGCATATTAGGCAATGAAACCATAGACGTGATGAATCACCTAAATGCATCTATTACAAAAGAAATAACACGACGATATGGTTTTAAAGGATTAGAAGTTCCTGCATACTTAAAGCCTGAAGCACTTAGCACAACATTACTAGGTGTTGCTGCTATAGTATCTCTCAGCAAATTTGCAGACAAAATTAATAAGTTACCAACTAAAAACCCTGTTACTGGTTTTTTATCTGTACTTATTAAAAGCCTAACCAAACTTACTCTATTAGATGCACTTGTTGACGGTATTGAAGGTGGGAGAGATTTACTTGATACTTTAATCAATCAATTTGGTAGCTTATCAGCATTAAATAAGGATGCCGATGGTAATATCATTTGGGATGAAAGAGATTTATTAGGAAAAAGAAATTGCCAAAAAATTGACTATGCGGCAAGTAGTATTGTTACTGCTGTTATTGGTGTTGTTGATGCAGGGTTGGGTAAGAAGTTTTTTGGGAAGGGAAAGAAGAAGGGTGATGACAAGAAGCGCCCCAAGAACATCGACAAGGCATACAAACAGTATAAGAAAAATGGAGGGACACTACCCTTTCATTACTGGTTTAGCTCCAAAGCCATCGGTACAAAGCTCAAGGGTGGCAAAAAGATCACTGTTCAGCTGCTCAGAAGCTATGCCAAAAAACATAACTGGAAATACAAGGGTAACTGGTTATATCCTCCTAATGATGGTTTTGATGGAGCAGCCAGAACAAGAAATGTCTTAAAAGGTAGTATCATTTCTCGCTATTCTTTTAAGAAACCAGATGATGATACTGGTAAATATTTTTCTTACGAAGCTGTAAGCTACGCAGAACGTGCGTTACCTAAAAAAGGAACCTTATATAGATATCGGGTTTTAAAAAGTATGTCCAATGTAAAAAGTGGAAAAGCACTTTCTTGGTTTGATCAACCAGGGGGAGGCTTACAGTTTGAGTCAATATTGTCTATCCAGGAATTAATAGATCAAGGCTATATAGAGGTAATTTTATAGAATGAACTCATTTAATGAAGAAGCACAACATCTAAAAAATAAAATAGAGGATATCTTAAGGAAACACGATATTACGCCTCAAGATAATATCTTTTATGGAGAAAAGCATGGCGATGGTAGCCTCGAAATCAATATTAAAAAAGATTCTGACGGTTGGCATTGGTGGGATGTTGAACGTGGGAGAATTCACAGAGACAAGATTACAATCGATGAAGATGAAATTATTTATTGGATCATCAAACAATCAACCAGAGGTGAAGCCTCTAACGGTATAGATAGGACATCAAGAAGTAAGCGAAAAAACCCTAGGAAAACCTTCTTTAATCATCATATAAAAATAATGAATAAGATTAATCCTGACTGGGCAAAAAAGTTAAAATCCGAATATGATCAATATCTCAATGAATAAAAACGGTGTCCTGTCCGAACTGTCCGCCTATTTCCCCACCAACTTTTCAGCCATTTTTTTGAAAATATTGCTGTCCTCAGAGTACAACACCGACCACTCTACTGTTTAAGAATAATTATAAAATAGCTGAAAATAAGCAATTACCCTTAGATTCTGAAAAGTTACATACACTTAAGAGATTCAAGCTTTAAGGACAGCCATAATTTTATCAGAAAAAAATAACCGCTAATCCCTGTATTCTCCCAAGCTAGAACCCAAAGTAGCATTATAGGCGTATGACTATTGCCCGTGCTCAACAAATCGATCTATCCGTCACCCCTTATTATCACTGCATTAACCGCTGTGTTCGTCGTGCCTTTCTTTGTGGTGTGGATAACCATACGGGAATAAGCTATGAGCACCGACGAGGGTGGATTAGCGATAAAATCAAAGCTTTATCAGAAACTTTCGCCATTGATGTGGCTGCCTATGCGGTTATGAGTAATCATTACCACATTGTTTTGCGTGTTGATCAGGAGCAGGCTGAATCTTGGAGTGCTTTAGAGGTGATTGAGCGTTGGAATACCTTTTTCACACTTCCCGTGCTAATTACTCGCTTTATGAAAGGTGAATGCACCACATCTGCTGAATTAAAAGTCGTTGATGAAATCGTTGAAAAGTGGCGTTTACGATTACATGATATTAGCTGGTTTATGCGACTTTTAAATGAATTCATCGCACGCGAATCGAATCGAGAAGATCAAGTCACAGGGCGGTTTTGGGAAGGTCGTTTCAAAAGCCAAGCATTATTGGATGAGCAAGCTGTCATCGCTTGTATGGCGTATGTTGATCTAAACCCAATACGTGCAGACATGGCAAAAACTCCTGAACAATCGGACTTTACATCAATACAAGAGCGTATCCAAAAAGTGATGCAAACACAGCATTGCGACTTACTGCCTTTTGTTGATTACACAAAAAATAAAGAAACAGCCATTCCCTTTGAGCTAAATGATTATTTAGAACTGGTGGATTGGTCAGGTAGGGCAATACTAGAGAACAAACGTGGTTCAATACCCGCCAACACACCACCCATTCTCCACCGATTGGGCATTGATGAAAAAAGCTGGATTCAACATATCCATTATTTTGAACGGCAATTTCCTACCGTCGCTGGCAATATCGACAAACTCAGGCAACTCGCCGAGCAAACCTCAAGACGTTGGATTAAAGGTATGGGTCAAGCATTTAGTCCAATACCAACGTTGTAAAATTCAACCTTTTTTGATTTAGTTTATACCATAGATTAAACTAATCACTTCAAAGCTTCTGCCCTCCCCTTATAAATATGAAAACTAATCGACATATTTTCAAAAGCCTGTTTTTTTTATTTAGTGTTACATTCGTTCAGCCTACATTGCTTCATGCTGCCGCTCCTTGCCCTCAGGGTGGTGACACTGGGTGTGGTGCTGCTAAGTCTACACCTGCTAGCACGAGTCGGGTTAACCGACCCGCCTCTGGCGTGGGTAATCCTATCAATGTTATTACGGGTAATAAGTATCAGCGTGAAATAGATTATGCCGCTGTTGGTGGTGTTGCATCGTTATTGTTTAATCGACATTACAATTCACTGAATACCACAATTGATATCGGCTTGGGCGTTGGCTGGCGGCATTCTTTTGATCTTCGTTTAAAAAATAGTGCTGATCAACGTTTTGTTGAAATTATCCAAAGTGATGGGCGACGCATAGCATTTACCCTTGATACCCAGTCTAATGTGTATAAAGCATCCTCTCCTTCGGATGGCTATTTAGCGAGTACTGGAAAGTGGCCAACGTGGTTTATGCAGGATGGACGTCGAATTATTTTTAATGGTAACTTCCCCACTAAAATCATTTATCCGGGAAATCGTAGCTTCTCATTATCTTATAAGGGTAAGGGGCGCGCACGAAAGCTGTCAAAAGTTATTGATCATCAAGGGCGTATTTTAACGTTAACTTATTCTAAAGGTAGCACTGCACTGGCTAATTTTTCTCAGGAGCCTTCTTCAAATATTGATTTAGCTGGACACCTTAAATCAATTACCTTGCCTAATGGGAAGGTAATTACTTATCACTATGATACCGATCATAATTTAGCTAGAGTGCTTTACCCTGATGGAACTTCACGTGTGTATCATTATGAGGATGTGGCTTTTCCAAATTATTTAACAGGGATAACCGATAGAACCGGTAAACGCTTTGCGACATGGGGTTATGATGATGAGGGTAGAGCCAACCTCTCAGAACATGCAAACGGTGTTGAGAAGGTTAGCCTTGAGTACAAAATCCCTGAACAGGTGGGTAAGTTAGGTACGACGATTGTTACTAATGCATTGGGGCAAAAAAGTACTTATAGGTGGAAGTTTTACCCCCGAATCAGTCAGAGCTTATTAATCAGTAGTGAAGGCCCGGGCTGTTCTACCTGCCCTGTTTCTAACCGACGTTATTCTTATGATAACCATTATCAGCTTAAAACAATTACGGATATTAAAACCCAGAATGTGACGCGCTATACTTATGATGAGCAAGGTAGAACCTTGAAGATTTCATCAGAAAGTATAAAAACTGGGGGGGATGTATTAGAGAAACTGGTTGCTCGTTATGAGTATGAGGGCAATGCTATCCGCCCTAGCCTAATTGCTAGGCCTTCGGTAAATCTTAGTGGCGAGCATATGACTCGTATCCGCTACAATGCCGATTTACTACCCATCGAGATCAGCGAACAAGGTTACAGCCCTAATCCTCATGATGATGGCTTTAGCCCAATAGAGCGCACCACCAAACTCAGCTACACCAACGGTAACCTCACCCGCATTGATGGCCCGCGTGAGGATGTTGAAGATGTCATAAACCTCGCCTACGATCAACACAACCGTTTGCAATCGCTTACTCAAGCTGATGGTCAAACGCTTAAGGTGTTGGCCTATGATGTGAATGGTCACCCGACTCAAATCCAAAAAGGCACACAAACGCCGTTATTGATTAGTTACGACTCATCCAGTAATGGTAGTAGCCAAATCAAAACCATTAAACAGCGTAACCGCAGTATTGCATACCGCTACGACAAAGAAGGCAGGCTGACACAAATTGATACCTTGATGGGTGAAGACAAGACAGAATCCATCCAAATGGCGTATGACGATGCTGGTCGTTTGGACACACTCAATGATGACAAAGGACGCAAGATACAACAAATCCATGACGCGGAGAGTAGACCCACTGTCACCAAGCTGATGGGGTCAAACGGCAATGTACTCAATACCATCAGCTACCTTTACGATGCACAGGGCAGATTAGATAAAACCACTACCCAAAACTTAGATGGCGAGACCCAAACCGATTACCAATACGATGAAAAAGGTCAGCTCACCAAAGTCGAAAAGAACGGACAAGCGGTTAACCTAAGCTATAACAACCTAGGGCAACTATTAGGCTTAACCCAACCCGGTGATGTGGTTACACAGTTTAGCTACGATAATAAAGGCCAAAGTACCGCGCTAACCGATGCCAGAGACAATAAAACCCAAACGATAAAAGATGACTTTGGCAGAACCGTACAGCATATCAGCCCAGATACCGGAACTAACCTTTATGCTTATGACAAAGCAGGCAATAGAATAAAAAGAGAAGACCCAGAAGGCACGGTCACGACCTATCAATGGAATGCAGCGAACAAGCTCACACAAAAACAAAGCAAGCAAAAAAACGGCAAAACCGAACTCACCACGTTTGCCTACGACAACGCCACAGGCAAACTCGCCAGCACCACCAACCCCAATACCACCGAATCTTTTAAATACAACCAAGAAGGTCAACTGATTGCTCACACCCGAGAAATCGACGGTCATACCTTCACCACACAATACGAATACAACGAATTTGACCAGCTAAAGAAAAAAACATTGCCAGATGGCCAAACACTGCGTTATCACTACTACAGCAAAGATGACAGCAAACCCCATCAAATTGGCAAGCTAAGAGCGATCACCAGAGAATCATTATTTGGTTTAAAACAAGAGAATATTATCAGCGAGATTGATAATGATAAAACGGATAATGAAACCAGTTACCTCTCGCACAATGGTTTAAAAACACAATACACCTATAGAGACGATGGACAGCTAAAGAACATACAGATTGCCGATACCTTAAAACTCAAATACAGCTATGACCAGAATGGCAATATTACGGGGATTGACGAGAATGGTACGTTGCAAAACTATTTGTATGATCAAGGTAGGCTGACCTTTGCGAATACGCTTACGGGTACTTATGCTTACAACTATGACAAAGTAGGTAATCGAACAGCTAAAATTCATACTCAAAAAACGGGAGAAATCAATGCAAGTAGCTATGCCTACTCTAAAAGAGGAAAAGGTAATAGACTGCTAAATGTAGCAAGCACAAAAGTAAAAAACAAATCTGAACTACCAAATAAGAAAGAACCTACTTATAAGCCTTATTCGTACAACAAAGCTGGAAGCCCCAGCATAAATGACAGCTTTATCTACGAATACAATGCTGACCAAAGACCCATCAAAGTTTTTAAAGATACAAAAGGCAAAAAACAATTATTAGCCAAATATAAATACAATTCCTTTGGGGAGAGAGTAAAAAAAGTAACTTACTCTCAAGGCAAAAAGTCCAAAGTCACCTACTATTTTTACGATAGCCATACGTTAACGGCAGAAGCCAATGAACAAGGTGAAATCACCAGCCAATATATTTATCTGAATAAACAGCCTATAGCCAAGTTTGAACGTAAACAGATTTATGCAATACACAGTGACCACCTTGGTACACCGAGATTAGCAACTAACGATGATAAGCAAGCTGTTTGGAAAGTGAGTTATTCACCATTTGGTAAAGCAACTGTAGAAACGAAAAAAATCACACTTAATCTTAGGTTTTCTGGTCAATATGAAGATGCTGAAACGGGCATTTATTATAATTATTTAAGAGGCTATAACCCTAATACTGGGCGATACCTTACCAGTGACCCTATTGGATTAAGGGGCGGAATTAATATTTATGCTTATGTGGAAGGAAACCCTCTATCAAACATTGATCCTTTGGGTTTAGCTACTTTCTTTGATGGCTTCAATAGAGACTTTTTAAATCAATTTGCTAACGAAAAACCTGTTGAGTACCAGCTATTTAAGCAATACGCTACAAGCATATCTACAGACTTGTGGATTGATGGCGATTTTAAGATGTATGAGTTAGCATGGAGAAATTTTGAATCATTTGCAAAAAAAGAATCGTTTAAACTAATATCACGAGGAATATATGGAATCCAAGAGTCAATATACGGATCTGAAAGTTGGTTAGCAAGTATAATTGGTACCGCAAAAGCGGGCGTGAATCAATGCGTATCATTAATTATAGGTGTTGATAGTGATAGCGGCACTATTTTAGCTACTCAAGATTTAGTCAACTTACTTCCCGAAGCACAAAAAATAAATATATATGGCCCCCAATATTTTAATGAAGAATTATTTATAGAAGCTTTTAATAAGCCATACGACACTTCCTTAGATTTATTAATAGAATAGGTAACATTATCGTGAAGAAGAAAATATTTTTTTATATATTTATATTATTTTTAACAGCAATGTTGAGCACCTATGTAACAAAAATTAATAACATTAATCATGGTTTAAAAAATCAAACATCCGCATTATTATTTGATATTAATGAGCTATTAATTATACTAAGTGATGAGTCTTTGTCTCTTCATACAAAAAAAAATATTGAACGTTTATTGATTCAAAAAGTATTAGTTATTGCCACAATAAAACCAACTATACCCAATCTAAAAAGTGATGGTTTACTCACTTTAAAAAGACTACTAGATTATCAAAAATTTGAAAAGGATCAGAAATCAAGAGAAAAACTAAAAGAATTGGCATTTTTTTACTTAAATAATATTAAAATGGAAGTATATAATAATATTAAGATAAGAAGATCAAAGAAGAGAAGCATCATAAGTGACTCAATAAAAAACAAGTACAACATTGAATAATGAGACTGTAACTAATTCTGTGTAACTGCCCGTTTTAAACATAGTCTTTTAGTCGGTGTCCTGCCCGAACTGTCCGCCTATTTTCCCACCAAATTTTCAGCCATTTTTTGAAAAATCCAGCCTTTGCATCACCGAACCAAGCAGAAAAGTGATGACTTTCTCAAATCATCGCAAAAATATTTCAACTTTCCCTGCTGTTTCCGCCCTAAAATATAGATTCCATCTACAACACCCGCAACCAAGCCCCACATTTTGCGGACAGCTAGCGTTTGGGTTTCGCTTCTTCTTATCCATCGGGTGGATTCTTCCTCAACCATTCCCTGATTCGTTTTTGATAAACCGATTCTGGTGTTTGGTTATCCAAGTTAGAATGTGGTTTGATCTGGTTGTACCAAAACTCAAAACTATGAATCAGATAAGGTAAATCTGAATCATTCTGTTTTGGCAGATGTTTAATGGTGGCTTTAAGTGTCCCAAACACTCGTTCTATCCTGCCATTCTGCCAAGGGCAGTGTTTTTGCGTCGTTTGCTTTTTTATGCCAAGAATCCATAAACCCAACTTAATCAGCTTTGAGTTAAAACAGATTTCATTATCGGTTCGGATGAATTCGGGTTTGGGTGTTATTTCTAAAATATCCAGTAGTGTTCTCAAAATGGTAATACTGGTTTTCTGTTTGATGGGGATTAGGCTGGCTTTTCGGCTGTGGTGTTCAATGATTCCGAGTATGGGTTGTTGTTGCACAAAGGTTATATCCATGCCCCAGACTTTATTAAACGGAATTTGATAGGCTGGTCGGCTTTTGATTTTCTTTCTTTGGATTTGAATCTCATAAAGGTGCTTGCGGTTTGTGTAGTCAACAAAGGTTTTGCCAATGCTTTCTTGTTTGGGGTAATGATTGGCATAGCGTTGATTAAAAATAAGCGAGATCGTTCTGCAACTTGCTGTTGGCATAATGGCTTTGATTTTGATCACTTCATCAATCACCCATTGGGGCTTTTTTCGGCTTCGGATAATGGTTTTATCGAGGGAAACATTATTTTGACTGATTTTATAATACTGCTGGGTATTTTCTTCATGAGCTAACAAGATTTTTATCTTGTTTAGGATGTAAAGGAGCATTGTTACGATCATGATCATTCGTATCTTCTGTTTCTTAGCTAAAAAGGGCTTATTTTGATTACCACCCCCCCTGTTTTTCGACGTTTTGTATGCATTTTAATGGCTATAGAACGTACAAAACGTCGAAAAATGGGGGGGGTGACAACTAAAAAATGGCTATTTGAGTGCTTTTACGCTTTAAAATGCCTAAATAATAGGCAAGTCGCATTTAACGACCGATATAAAATGCGATCAAATGCGTTTATACTGCTTGTAAATGATTTTCTCTTTTCCTTCACGCTTTAAACAATTATCTGCCTTGGGTTTTGGCTTGTTTTTGTGTGTGGCATCTACAAACTCTTACGCTGTATTAGACGACAATTAACTTGACCGCCTAGCGACAACTAGCTTGGCCGGTTTTTAGTATTATTCAGATGTGTTAAATCAAAAGGGATTTAAATGTTTGGAAAACCTATAAACCAACGACAGGTTAAGTTATTTATGTCTTATCGAAAACAACCCAATCACACCCAGTTAACCGC
>JALSLS010000331.1 GCA_026988195.1 Methylomonas sp. | reverse complement strand
AAAGGCATAGCTTCTTATCGACAATTTGAATTAACCCAAATGCACGCTAATTTTTATGGAAATGATGCATATCACCAGGCAAGGAAAAACTTTGTCTATAAAATCAGCGACAATGAAACACCGGAAAATATTGCCTTGCATCGTCAAAAAGATGGCTTAACAAGTAAACCAGCGTCAGGCAGTATAAGTAATTTTGTTTGGCAACAAAAATATGAGATGGACGATGCCTTGATAGATAGGCAACATAAAAACTTATTTGACCACGCAGAAAAACTAATGGCTTCGAGAACTAAAGATGAGTTGCTAGAAAACATCCACCTTCTCCACAAGCATGTTAAAGCACATTTTAGTGAAGAAGAAGCTTTAATGAAAAAATCAAATTATCATGGTTATCAACAACACGAAAAAGAACATCATAGTATGTTAAAACATATATTCGAAATGGGACATAAAATAAAAGACGATAAATGGGATAAAATTGAAGTGCAGAATTTTGTTGATAAGTGGGGAGTCCATATTATCAATTCTGATATGTCTGTTAATAGTTTTATGAAACAGCAGCAAGCCTAATCATTTCAATACGGGAAGTAGAAAAAAATCACCTAGTTTTTAGCTATCAATTCATCCCATAAAACTTGGAAAATATGCCTTAGTATGAAAACAAAATATATTTATATTATGGGGTCGGTATCTGGCGTAGGAAAAACAACTTTATGTGAAGGATTGTTGTCGCAATTATTGTCTGATGGCTATCAATCTGAGCAATTAGCTTATATCAAGCCTATGACTCAGTGTATTGAAAAACAAGCCGTGACAGTATTTTGTGAGAATAAAAATATTGCCCATCAAAGCATTGGCAGTTTAGTGTTTAACAAAGGCTTTACCAAAGATTTTATTGATGGTTTAACCAAAAGTCCAGATAGATTGTTGAAAGATATACTAATGGAAATATCTCATATTAGCGAAAATAAACAGATTGTGATTATTGATGGTATAGGTGGCCCCAGTACAGGTAGTGTGGTTGGCGTGTCCAATGTGGATATAGCCCTTGCATTAGCCGCACCGGTGATTTTTATCGGCAAGCCTGGCATTGGGGCAGCTATTGACGATACTGTTTTAGCGGTTAATTTTATGCAGCAACGTGGGGTTAAATATATAGCCCTAGTTTTCAATAAAATTGACAGATCAGAGCTTGTCAGCGTTAAGCATTATTTAAGTAAACGTTTAGCTGAACTATTGCCAAATGTTTATATACTTGATTTTATTGCCAATAATAGGCAGATAAACAGTCAAATTAAGCACCATTCTGCAGCTAAAATTTGTCAGTGGTTTAACTCACAGGTATTTAACTGAAATGTAAAACTACCTCTCTGGGTTATTTTTTTGTTAAAAAGGTAAGCAATTATGAGCAACATATTCATACATAAAGACACGAGTGTAGAAGTTAACTTGATTCATGTGGGGAAAATGAAAATAAGCAAGGAGACTGTTGCAATTTATGAGGTAGAACAAGATAGAACCATTTTGGTCATGCCTCTAAATGATTTTAACCAGGACTATGAACAAGATGAATTTTCTAAGCATGATCATTTTACTGAGGATGGTTTATAAAACTGTAGTGGGTCGAAATTGTAGTTACGCATGAATATCCACCCCAAACTCAACTTTATTAATCAGCAAACCTATCACAATATCATGCATTTTTTTAGATTTTGAAAAGCAAATGGTTTTCCGTGTCAGACGTTTAATCCATGTCCTCAAGGTCAAGTTTTTTCGTTCGATCTTTTGTGTATTACTTTTACCTATTTCATGCTTATCTGCATCAATATGTCGCTCATAAGCTCCCCAGTCATCCGTGAAAAAACGTTTGATTTTGAAAGGTTCAAGCAAGGCTTTTAACTCTTTAAAAACGACGTCTTTACGTTTGCCAAAATATAAGCAATAATCGTATTTGTTGAATGCTCAACTGCATACCAAATCCAGCGTTGATTGGATTTCTTTTCTACAAACGACCACTGCTCATCTATTTCAGCTTCTTCACAGACAAATTCAATTTTTGCATCTACCGTGGGGGTTTGGAAGTTTGGGTTGACTGGGACAATGCTTTTTTGTTTTTTTTAACGTATTGATAACGGTATTTTTTATTAATTTTAAGGAGTCGTGCCGTAACTCGGACACCACTTGAATAGATAGCCATTTCGACTATTCTCTCTGTTATTCCTGCTTCACAAGCCTTATATTGGTAGTCGACATAAATGTCTGAGTTTTACATTCTGAATTCTGGCATAAATAGCGTTGAGCCCCTGTGCTACTTTTCCCTGATTTGATTATTTTTTGGCTGTCACAATTAGGACAATGGATGTTTTGATAACATGACATATAAGCTCATTATATAGAAAAACTACAATTTCGACCCACTACTGAATAAACCTATCATATTACTGGTTTTTTCAGCAGTTTGGAGAGGCTCAAACTAAAAAAACAACTTTTTAACACAAAACCATCAGGTAAGGCAACCAGCAACAAATAACCCACCACCTTGTTGGCTTTTTTGTCCCTGCTCAAACCATCTCAATCGTTACGTAGCTGGCTATGCGCCTCTTGAGATGATTTAAGCAGAAACAAAAAATCTGCGCAATCTGGGTGGGTTATTTATTGCCAGTTACCTTACAAGCTGAATAGTTACCAAAAAAAGATAAATAAATTGTTGATAGGCGGTAATACTTGACTAAATTACTAGGTTTATTTATAGTAAACTTACTATTTATAAGTTTATTCAGGATTCTTATGCGTTTAACAACTAAAGGTCGGTATGCGGTTACCGCAATGCTTGATCTGGCTTTTCATAGCCAAAAGAGGCCGGTTACATTAACTGATATTGCAACAAGGCAGACTATTTCCTTATCATATTTAGAACAATTATTTTCTCGTCTGCGTAAAGCGGGGATGGTTATAGGTGTAAGAGGTCCGGGTGGTGGGTATAAGTTGAGTAGAGTAGCGGTTGAAATAAATATTGCCGATATTATTGCCGCAGTTGACGAGCCTATTGATGCTACAAAATGTGGTGGAGAAGGTAATTGCCAAGATGGCTTGCCTTGTTTAACACATGATTTGTGGATGGGTTTGAGCGAGCAAATTCGAACTTATTTGCAAGGTATTAGTTTGGGTGAGTTATTAGAGAGGGCGCCTGTAAATACGGTGGCTAATAGACAGGATCATACTTTAGAGCACATGACTATATTAAAGCAGCAAGAGAAACTTTCGGCTTGAGGGTAAGGTGATTTATTTTGATCATAATGCCACTACGCCTGTTGATAAAAGGGTGGTGGAGGCAATGTTGCCTTATATAACAAGCTTTTATGGTAACCCATCTAGTTTGTATAAAATGGGACGGCTTGTTCGTAGTGCAATTGATACTGCTCGAGAACAAGTGGCTGCATTGGTTGATGTGCCCCCTTCACAGCTTATATTTACCAGCGGTGGCACAGAAGCTAATAACCTTGTTATAAAAAGTATCTCCGATCATTCTGTAATAGCAACATCGGTTATTGAGCACCCTTCTATCAGTGAGCTTGCGAGGCAATGGGGGGATCTGCATATACCTATTCCTGTTAACAGGCAGGGAGTTGTTACTATAGCGGCTATTGAGCAGCTTACCCAGAGGTTGGCTAAACCTAAATTAGCCTCAGTGATGATGGCTAACAATGAAACAGGGGGGGTTCAAAATATTGCAGAGATTGCCCTGTTATTAAAATCAGCAAAGATTTTATTGCATACTGATGCGGTACAAGCACTTGGTAAAATCCCGGTTTCTTTTGCTCAATTAGCTGTTGATTTTATGAGCTTATCAAGTCATAAAATATATGGTCCAAAAGGCTGTGGCGCTTTAGTGTTTGCTAAAAATTTAAATCTGACTCCTCAGTTAATTGGAGGTGGGCAAGAAGGCGGTTGGAGGGCAGGGACAGAAAATGTTGCAGCCATTGTTGGTTTTGGCAAAGCCGCAGAATTAGCCAAGTTAGAGTTAGATTCTCGAGCCGAACACTGTTTTTTATTAAGACAGCAATTGGAAGAGGGGTTGAAATCTATTCCTCATGTCACCATCTTCTCTGAACAGGCGGTAAGGTTACCCAATACGCTACAATTTAGCGTGGAAGGTATTGATGGAGAAATGTTACTGATGCAATTGGATCAAAAAAATATAGCCGTATCGAGTGGGTCAGCTTGTGCATCGGGTGGTGGAAAAGCAAGTGCAGTACTAACCTCAATGGGGGTGGAGCAACAACTTGCTAAGGGTGCGATTCGTGTGAGTCTTGGAAAAGATAATGACGCAGCAGAAATTAAACAGTTTATTACAGTATTAAAATCTTTCGTAATGAAAGGCTAAGTGAGGAAAAATGGCAATTACAGTAACAGAAAATGCAGCAAAGCAAATTGAAAAACAAATTCAGCAGCGCGGGTCGGGCATTGGTTTAAAGTTAGGGACTAAAATTTCTGGCTGCTCAGGCTTTGCTTATACTATTGATTATGCAGATGTCCAGACTGAATCAGAGCTTGTTTTTGAGCAATCTGGGGTTAAAGTATTGGTTGATCAAGATGATATGGACAAGCTGGATGGGATGGTGCTTGATTATGTTAAGAATGGTTTGAATGCTTCATTTAAATTTAACAACCCAAATGCAACAGGTGAATGTGGTTGCGGGGAAAGTTTTTCAGTTTAATAACTTGGACTTAGGAGCTTGTCTGGGAATAGATAAGCTCCTAGGTTCAACACGCTCAGAACTGTTTACTCTTCAAGTTGAAATATATCTCCATAGGTAGTATCTGTCTCAAAGTTGTTCCAGACATGAACTGGTTTTGCTACGGGCTTAGTGGGGATAGGGAAGGTAATTAAATCGACTGTACCTACCAATATGCGGCCAACTGTATTAACACTTCCTTTAAATATTCCTCCTAGAAGTCCGTAAACAATATTACTGTTATTCGTGGTATTAATGATACTCTTAGGAATCTCTATAAAGGCGGTTGTTATATTGCTCAAGCTGTTAATTGCTTTGGTACCTATTTTGTCAGCATAACTTTGTTGCTCATTAGCTAGGCTGGGTGTTGATGATATAAGTAGGCTTAACAGTAAAACTGGAAAAATAATTTTTTTCATAATATGTATTGGGCTAGATAATGAATGTTAAGGAACCTTTAAAAAATGAGCTTACCCACTGAGAGCCTCTCTGCCATTAAGGTAAGTAGGATGTGCTGACGATAGGAAGCGCATCAACGGCAAGCGATACGCTTCCTATCGTTAGCAATCCTACATCAATTTATCCCTTTAAGAGAGTGCCTTATAGCTAAATTATAATGCTTGGGTAAGATCATTCTTAATAATGTTCCTAATTACAAAACTCAGTATAGTTGTTTTTTTAAATTTATTTTTTCAATGCTTTAGCAAATGCACTCGCAAGCGTGCCTTGAGACTCATCTTGTTTTGTTGGGCGTTGTTGTCTTTGTGGTTGCTTGCTAGTGTTTTGTTTTCTTGGCAGGCCTTTTACCGAAGAGTTCTCATCTGCATTGCGCTTCATAGAAAGCGCTATACGCTTACGGGCAATATCTATTTCTAATACTTTAACCTTAACCATTTCACCTGTTTTAACCACCTCTCGCGGGTCTTTTACAAATACATCAGCTAAGTGAGAAATATGCACTAAGCCATCTTGGTGCACCCCAATATCAACAAAAGCGCCAAAGTTAGCGACATTCGTGACGACACCTTCTAGCAACATGCCTTCTTTCAGGTCTGAGATTTTTTCAACACCTTCTTTAAACTGGACACTTTTAAATTCTGGGCGGGGGTCTCTGCCAGGCTTTTCTAATTCCTGCAGGATATCGACAACGGTCGGTAGGCCAAAATTTTCATTGGTATAATTTGCAGCCGATAAGCTACGTAAAAAACTACTTTGACCGATTAATTCCTTTATCGGTTTTCCTGTTTCTTCAATAATGGCATTGACGATAGGGTAAGCTTCAGGGTGTACTGATGAAGCATCTAGAGGGTTTTTGCCCGACATGATACGTAAAAAACCTGCTGCTTGTTCATAAGCCTTTTCGCCTAACCTAGGGACTTTTTTAAGTTGTTTGCGATCATTAAAGGGGCCGTTTTCATTGCGGAATGCGACAATATTGTCACCAACACTGGCAGATAAGCCTGATACTTGCTTGAGGAGTGAAGCTGAAGCGGTATTAACATCAACGCCTACAGCATTTACACAATCCTCAATAACGGTGTTCAGACTGTGGGCTAGTTGTACCTGATTTACATCATGCTGATATTGACCAACACCGATTGATTTTGGCTCAATTTTAACCAGTTCAGCCAATGGGTCTTGTAAACGTCGGGCAATAGAGATGGCACCACGAATAGTGACATCTAGGTCAGGGAATTCTTTTGAGGCTAATTCAGATGCTGAATAAACAGAGGCTCCCGCTTCCGAAACTATAATTTTTTGAAACTTTAAATCTTTATGTTGCTTCATTAAATCGGCAACTAATTGATCGGTTTCTCTAGAGCCTGTTCCATTACCAATGCTGACTAAATCAATATTATGTTTTTTAATTAATTTTGCCAAGGTATTAATAGAAGCATCCCACTGGTTTTTAGGCGCATGAGGATAAACAGTATCAAAATCGAGTAACTTTCCTGTTGGGTCAACCACGGCAACTTTGACTCCGGTACGAATGCCAGGGTCAAGCCCCATAGTGGCTTTAGGGCCTGCTGGCGCAGCGAGTAACAAATCTTTTAAATTGCTAGAAAAAACCTTAATGGCTTCCAGTTCAGCGGCTTCACGCAGGCGTAATTTTAAATCTAAGTCAATACGGGTAAATAATTTTATTTTCCAGCCTAACCTAGCGGCTTCTGCCAGCCAGGCATCCGCAGGGGATGATGTGTCGGTCACTTTAATATGGCGAGCCACAAATTGGGCGCACCGTTGGTGTTCTTCTTTGTCATCGGTTCCAGGTTTTAAACTGATGGATAATAAATCTTCATTTCGGCCTCTAAATAATGCGAGGGCTCGATGAGACGGTATTTTGTTAATCGCTTCTTGATAGTCAAAATAGTCTTTAAATTTTGCTGCTTCGGCTTCTTTGTCCTTAACAACAGTTGAATGCATAATGCCTTTATTCCAAACCCTTTCGCGTAATTCAGTCAATAATTCAGCATCTTCAGATAAGCGCTCCATAATGATTTGTTTGGCGCCCTCTAAAGCAGCAGTGGCATCATTAATGCTTTTTTCAGGGTTGAGATAGTCAAGCGCAATTTGATCAGGAATAGTGCTACGGTCATCAAAAATAGCATTAGCTAAAGGTTCTAACCCCGCTTCTCTGGCAATTTGAGCTTTGGTTCTGCGTTTTTGTTTATAAGGGAGGTATAAATCTTCTAGTAACGTTTTGGTATCGGCCAAGAGGATTTTTTGTTCCAGATCAGGGCTTAGTTTTCCTTGAGATTTAATACTTTCTAGAATAGTTTTTCTACGGCTATTGAGCTCTCGGAGATAGTTTAAGCGCTCATCAAGTAGACGTAGTTGAATGTCATCTAAACCACCAGTGATTTCTTTTCTATAGCGTGAGATAAAAGGCACAGTGGAACCTTCATCAAGTAGAGTGACAGCAGCTTCAACTTGTTTAATGTTGACAGATAATTCTTCGGCAATACGCTGGATAACATCCATATTATATTTCTAGAGGAAGGTAAGTGTAAAAAAAACATTGTAGCAGTTTAGATAACTTGCATAAATAATCTAGCCAGATTATTTATGCAAGTTATCTAAAAGCTCAGCTGTATCTCAAATATTGTAGTATTGTATGCTAATTGTTGAATAGAGTATAAAAATGAAGTCAAGAGATCGTCGCCAAGGCATTGTATTGGTTCATACAGGTGAAGGTAAGGGGAAGTCCTCTAGTGCCTTTGGTATGGTGTTCAGAGCTGCGGGTTGGGGTATGAAAATCTGTGTTATTCAGTACATTAAAGGTAAGTGGCAAACGGGTGAGCAAAAAGCGGCAGAGCGATTTGACAATATTGATTGGCATGTGCTTGGTGATGGCTTTACTTGGGATACTAAAAATCCAGAACAAGATATTAAGACTAGCCGAGAAATATGGGAGTTTAGTAAGCAAAAAATTCTTTCCGAACAATATGACTTTGTGTTGCTGGATGAAATTAATTACTGCTGTGGCTACAACTGGATTGATGGGCAAGAAATAGCTGATTTTATTAGAGATCAGAAACCATCGTGGATGCACCTAGTAATGACGGGGCGTAATGCGGCACCTGAAGTTATTGAAGTCGCCAATACTGTGACTGAAATGGCTAAGGTAAAACATGCTTATGCTGAAGGTATTAAAGCGGCACAAGGGGTTGAATTTTAAATTAGAGATAGAATTATTGCGTATATTCGGTTTTTATAATATAGTTATTTTGGCATAAAAAAATTATAAAAAGTAAGTTTATTAACTAGGAGAGAGAGATGGATGAGTTAAGCGGTTCACAAAAACTAATGATTGCAGTGGGTTTGGTTTTTGCTATTGGTTTTTTTATGGTGGGGTCAAATAAAGAGCAAACAGATGACGAGAGAAAGACAGCAGCTATGGTTCGAGATAGAGCTAATATGAACCGTATTGCGGGTCTAAAGTGTCCACAGTTAGTTGAAAAACATACAGGGTCACAAATCACCTCGTTAGTGTCGAACACTAAAACAGATAACTCTAGTTATTTAACCTATGAGTATAAAGGTGATAAAGGTGATAACTTTAAAACGGCAAGCTGTACCTTATCTGGATCAGATACTGGTTTTCATATCACTAATTTAGTGATTGATGATAAAGTAATTATTGATAAATAAGTTTTTTTAATAAAACTGTCTACCCCCTGAGTTAGAAATGACCTCAAATTCAGGGGGCTATAGTAGTCTGTCGAAAAACCTGCTATGAACAATATTATGCCCTAGTTATTGGGCACAAAAAAATATAACCCATAGGATGTGCTGAGGAATAAAGCGCATCAATAGCCGTTGATGCGCCACCTCCTATTGATGGATTATCCAAACTAGGAAGGAAAATTTCGTCTAAAGCAGCTAATTTTGAGAGCCTAGGTCAAAGCCTTTTTGTCTACTTTCAAGGCCTTGTTAAAAAGCTGCCCCATCAAAATCGTCAATATTAGTTCGCAGCAAAAATCTTTCTAATTATTTTCTTAAAATATTATTCTAGATGTTATCCCTGATCTATACTTACGTTATCTCTTGTGAGGCGTTACCATTAACTATGATTGAATGAACAAGGTATATCCTTCATGTTTTAAAGACAAGAGACGGGGGATGATATAGAATTTGTTCTCCAAATAAATAGCTTATACGAACTAGCAAGCTATAAGATTAGCAGTAATATTGAATGACATGTATTAAGAGAGGAAATTAAGCAATGGCGACAGAAACAAAAGGTACTTTAAAAACTTGGAAAGATGATAGGGGTTTTGGGTTTATCAAGCCTGATGATGGTAGTGATGATATTTTTATACATATTTCGGCATTAAAAGGCTTTGTAAGAAGGCCTTATCGTGGCGATGTTATTTATTATCAAGTTGAACTTAGTGAGGACGGTAAATCAAAAGCCGTCAATGCACGAATTGAAGGGGTAGAGGTTTATACTGAAGAATCACACAGTAAGTTAGGAATCTGGATTTCAGTAGCCGTTATTGTTATATTTGCGGCGGCTGTTGGTTTGTACTTTGGAGGTTGGGTTAAATGAAAATCCAGCTTTTAGTTCTCACTTTTGTAATAGGGGCGCTGACCTCTAATGCTAGTGTGGCAGATGAACAGCACCATCAGCATGGTTTAAATATTCCTGCAGAGATTAAGCCAATACTAACAAAAGAAATGCTAGCTATAGAGAAAGGTATGCAAGAGCTTGTTAGCTCAATAGCAAAAGGGGAATGGGATAAAACGGCCAGTATAGGTAAACAAATACAAGCTAGTTATATTTTGAAGCAAAGTTTAACGGCTGAGCAAAAGCAACAGCTTCATCATAATTTACCTGAACAGTTTATTCGGCAGGATCGCGCATTCCATAAATATGCTGGAATGCTAGCACATGCTGCAAAAGCTAAAAACAAGGATGTTATCAACTTTTATTTTTATAAAATGAATGAAAGTTGTAATCAATGCCATTCGCGTTATGCTCAAGAGAGGTTTCCTGGATTTGTAGATCCTAAAGAAAAGCATACAGAGCATAAACACTAAGGAATGTGCCTGAATAAAGTTAACAACGATTAAACTGGAGGTGGGGCTTTAGCCCCGCATTGGGTAGGGCGAGGCTAAAGACTCACTTCCACGTTGCTCAAGTTATTTCGGGCACGTTTTCCTGTGAGGGCGTTGGAAATAAATAACCCACCAAAATAGTTCCTATGCTGCAGCGTAGGAACGGTGAGTGGCTGGTGGTTTATTTATTGTGGTTACATAGAGCCTGATTTTTCCTGATGAAAAAGGGGAGGTGAGGGATTTTAAAGTTAAAGATGCTTGCTTCTTTTTATTGTTAATGAGGTTAAGGGTCAAAGATAGAGAGCTAGAATGAAATGACAGATTCTCAAAAATGGCTAACACTCACGTTTATATTAGTTATAGGCTGGTTGGTTTATTTACTGGCTCCCATATTAATGCCTTTTGTTTTTGCCGCAATGTTGGCTTATTTAGGTGACCCATTAGCGGATAAACTAGAAGTCATTAAAATAAAAAACTTTCAATTAGGCCGAACCAATGCGGTGATTGTGGTCTTTATCGCTATATTATTTATTTCCGCCACTATTTTAGGGATTATTCTCCCTAAAATCGAATTTCAAATAACCCATTTCATTAATAAATTTCCTGAATATATTGCTTGGGTAAATAAGAGTATTATTCCTTGGGTAGAGCAGCGCCTTGGCTGGGATGTTAGCTTGATAGAAGAGGAAAAAGTGATTTCTTTACTCAAAACTCATTGGCAAAAAGCAGGGGGCGGGGTTATGTTTTTTATGGGGTCTGTTTCTAAATCTAGCGCTGTGTTAGCTGAATGGATGATGAACTTAGTTTTAATTCCAGTGATTACTTTCTATTTGTTACGTGACTGGGATGTGTTGATTGAAAAAATTCAAAACCTGCTACCTAGGCGGACACTGATAACCGCCAAAAAATTAGCAATTGAAACAGATATTGTTTTAGGCGCATTTATGCGGGGACAGTTTTATGTGATGTTAGCTCTAGGTGTTATTTATAGTGTAGGACTTTGGGTGGTAGGTTTAAATCTTGCGTTAGTCATAGGAATGCTTGCAGGGATTGTTAGTTTTGTACCTTATTTAGGGTCTATTGTAGGGTTCTCTATGGCTTGTATTGCAGGAATACTGCAGTTTCATGATGTTATGTACTTAATTCCTATCTCCATTGTTTTTGCAGTAGGGCAGTCGCTGGAAGGTATGTTGTTAACGCCTTGGTTGGTGGGGGATAAAATTGGTTTGCACCCTGTTGCTGTAATGTTTGCAGTATTAGCAGGGGGTCAGTTATTTGGGGTTTTAGGAATATTGCTAGCACTACCTATTGCCTCCGTTATTATGGTGTTTTTAAGACATATCCATGATATTTATCGGGATAGTGTTTTTTATAGTGCTGAGAACAAATAATGTATAGAGTTCTGTTGTTCGTGATTTTTTATGGCTATGGTATTAATAGCTGGGCATCGAATGAGTTGCGTGAAATGGAATATGCAGAGGAAATTCAAGCTTCGTCTTTAATGGGACAAGTCATCTGGTTAGACACAAAGAGTAGAAAGTTTCTCGGGCTCTACACTGAAATGGAAGAAAAGGAAAACTTAGGCACGGCCATTTTGTTACACCCTATGGATGGACACCCCGATCAGAAAAAAATAATAAACCCACTTAGAACTTATTTACCACAGCATAAATGGGCCACCCTATCGATACAAATGCCTGTGTTGGGGGTGGCTGCAAAAGATGATGAATATTATGCTTTATTTGATGATGCAAAAAATAGGATCCAGTCAGCAGTTGATTATTTAGATGCAGCCAAGGTAAATAATATCGTTTTAATAGGTTATGGTTTAGGGGGGACGATGGCTGTTTATTATATCAGTGAAAATTTGGCAGAATCTA
>JALSLS010000330.1 GCA_026988195.1 Methylomonas sp. | reverse complement strand
TTTAGCGCTAAAAACAGAGCTAAATACTCAGCAACGGGACTATATCCTGAAAATACAAAATGCAAGCCAGTCACTATTGACTATTATTAATGATATTCTTGATTTTTCAAAAATTGAAGCAGGAAAACTGCATTTAGAGTCGGTTAACTTTCAACTGGAAGACAGTTTTGAATCACTCGGAGATTTGTTTCGAGTTGCCTGTGAACAAAAAAATATTGAATTTATCTTTGATATTAACTCCAAAATACCCCAGACTTTAATTGGTGACCCTATCAGGTTATCACAAATTTTAGTCAACCTTTGTAGTAATGCCATTAAATTTACTGAACAAGGTGAAATAAAAGTATCTGTTGAACCTTATAAAATTTCTAAGCATAAAACCACTTTAAAATTTTCAGTTTCTGATACAGGATGTGGCATCGCTAAAAATAAACAATCTCAATTATTTGATTCTTTTTTTCAAACTGATACATCCACAACTAGAATTCATGGGGGAACTGGGCTAGGCCTAGCGATTTGCAAACAACTGGTTACCTTAATGAAGGGGCATATTATAGTAGACAGCAAAGAAGGTTTAGGCAGTACTTTTACTTTTTTTATTGACTGTGGTATTGCCTCTATACAACAAAAGGCAATGTACTTAGCCCTTAACGACCTAAGAGGATTACGAGTATTGGTTGTTGATGACAATGACACTGCCAGAGAAATACTAACAGACCAACTTGCCTCCCTTTCCTTTAAAGTTACTTCAGCTGCCACTGCTATTGAAGCTTACTCAATTTTAGAAACCACAGAGAAATCATTTGACCTTATTTTAATGGATTGGTCTATGCCAGAAATCAATGGCTTAGAAGCTATTAAACATATTAAAAATGACCTAAAACAAAATAAGATACCTGCAATCATCCTGATAACGGCTTATGCACAAGAAGAGATTGTTAAAGAAGCCAAAAAAATTAATTTAGAGGGCTTTATTCTAAAACCCACTACACCATCAACCCTATTTGACACTATTATAAAAATACTTAAACCTAAGTTATTCACTGACTCATCCAAGGTAACACTAAATAAACCTGCTCTTTCAGGCTTAGTTTTATTAGCAGAGGACAATATAATTAATCAACAAGTTGCTGAAGAGCTTCTCAAATCTTTTGGTTTACAGGTTAAAATTGCAAGTAATGGTTTAGAAGCCATTAATAAAGTATTCCAACAAACTACGAGTATGCCACTATTTGATTTAATACTCATGGATATTCAAATGCCAGAAATGGATGGAATACAAGCAGCTCAAAAAATTAGAGAAAACTCAAATTATAAAGGTCTTCCTATTATTGCAATGACTGCACATGCTATGGAGGGAGATAAAGAAAAATCATTAGCAGCAGGAATGAATGAACATATTACCAAACCAATAGACCCTGAAGAATTATATAAAGTACTGAGTCGCTGGCTACAATATACAAATACATTGGGTATTCAACCAAATAATACACCAATACCCGCTGATATGACGATACTACCTGATTACTCAGAGAACCTAGATATAATCTGGGGACTAAAAAGAGTTGGAGGAAACAGGACTCTGTTTAGTAAATTACTGAAAGATTTTTACTTTGATCACTGCGATGATATTAAACAATTGCAGCAAGCTTTTGATAGCAATCAACTAAAAATAGCCAACCGTATTATCCACAC
>JALSLS010000329.1 GCA_026988195.1 Methylomonas sp. | reverse complement strand
AAAGTGAAAAAACAGCCTTATTGGCTATCTCCGAATTTATAGAGGATGGTTATTTAGCCGAAAAATGGTCAGAATCTGAAGCGATGCCTTGCCAATGGAAAGAGGTACGCTGCAATACTAAACAGCAACATGTGATTAAATTAGATTTCTCGTACATGGCCGTAACAGAGCTAAGTCCTGACATAGCTTTGTTACCTGCGTTAAAAGAGTTGAATCTTATGGGTAATTATCTCAGCACTCTTCCTGCTGAAATAGGCCAGTTAAAGGCATTAACTCGCTTAAATTTAAGCAAAAATCAACTGACTATTTTACCGCCAGAAATAGGCCAATTAACGTCACTAAAGTCCTTAAACGTAAGTTACAATTTATTAACAAATTTACCCCCTGAGATAGGACAGTTAAAGCATTTAGAACAGCTTTTTGCAAACTCCAATCAAATTCTTGGTATCCCTGAAAATATAATAACTTTACCTTATTTAAATACCACACAATTAAAGGACAATTGGCGTAAAGCAACATTTCATGCAAATAAAATTTCAGAAGAAACCATAAAACTTGTCCAAAAAATTAAGGGATCTACTCATATAGACGGCGAAGAAACGACCATTTCACACTCTCGATCTGAATTATATAATACCTTTGTTAAATTGAAAAAGACTGCGACCCAAGAGGAATTACTTGAGTTGGTTAATTATCCTAGCCCAGCAGTTAGAGGGTATGCCTTTTGGGCTCTGACCGAACACCAGAAAGTTGATCTTTTACCTATTATTAAACAACATTTCAATGATAATGAATCGATTTTTATCGATTTTCACTATCTTCGAAGAACAATGCGTATAGGTGATTTTTTTATAAAAGTTGCTACCTATGATGCAGGAAGGGTGTTCCATTCATCTGCAAAAAAATTATCGACTAGTCAATTGCAAAGTCTAGACCAAATGCTTATCAAGCGACCCAATGATTTTTATGCTCAAAATGAAGCATTATTAAGAATAAAGCCAGATCCTGCTTTATACGCTAGAATCCGATATTTATTGATTGATAAGCATAACCCAGCCGCATTAGTCGCCTTAGCTAAGTACAAAAAAGAACAAGATATTCCATTAATTATAAATAGCTTTACTTATACTGATCAAAATTATATACAAGGAACCCGTGGCTATTATTCGGAGTCATATGATATACCTTATATCGCTATTCAGTCTTTTCCTCAGCCTGCTTTTTTTCCATTCCTTGAAAAATATCTTACCTCTATTGTTAATGAAACTCATCAACAGCAACTTTATCAACTAGCAACTTTAGAAACTCTATATCTTGCTATTGCACATTACCAAGACTCAAAAGCAAAACACCTACTCACTCTGCCTTTAGGGGTAAAAGTACCTGAATATCGAAAAGAAAAGCATTTTAAAGCTAGATTTTGTGCTACAAAGGAGGTTAACATGCGCTTTTATAAGCAACTCTTGTGGTCAGTTTGGGAAAAACAAGGTACCCTCGATAGCGATGTATTTTCTTACCTTTTAAAAGACGATCCGGAGAGAGCATTTAACTTAACAATACAAAGTTTAAACAATATTGAGAATTTTTTTAAAATAAACTCGTTTTTATGTGGCAATAGAAACAATAGAATACCATTAACGAATACATTGTTAAATCTAGCTTTAAAAAAACAAGCTAAATGGACAATTGACTTTAT
>JALSLS010000328.1 GCA_026988195.1 Methylomonas sp. | reverse complement strand
ATTCCAGCTTGTTGAAAAAGCCAAATTAACGAACCATATAAAAAAAATTTTTCTAATAAAGAGGCCGTGTTTACAAACATAGAGCCGCCCAAAAAACCGTAAAAAGGAATAAATTTAAAATCCTGAATTGTAGTTGATAATTTATACGGTGATAATCCTGAACTAATAATGACAACCACCAACATTAAAGCAAGCCAAACAGCTCTATTCTTTAAATAACAAAAAACAGCCCACCAAGACACAAGTGCTAATAATGCACCCACGGCATTTGATAGGCTCACAACGTTATTAACTATAATAATTTCAAAAATAAAGCATAGCAAAATCACAAATGAAAAATACCAAGTCGAAAGATGTGTCTGTTTCATCTGACTCAAAATATAAAACACAACCATCCACGCTGTTGCATCATGATAAATTCTAACGAGTTCCCATGTAGATAATATAAAAAGGGGCTTAATGCTATTCTTAATTTCTTGCCAATCTAAACTAGGAACGAAAGGTATCAACCGATAGGCCAACCAACAATAGAGCAATAAAACAGGGAAATGATTTAGATTAGATTTAAAGCCCTGAAAGAAAATTTTATTTAGACTTAAACTTACAGCTATGCCAATGATGGTACCTATAAAATTCAGTACCGCATCACTTAGATTAGCATCACGGCTTGGTAAGTAAATTTGGGCAATTTGCAGGCCAACCCCAAGACATATACCAATAACTAAAACCAATAACATTGATTTCCATAGAGCATATCTAACTGAAAATGCCTGCATACCCAAAATTCCAAAGGGTACAAATAGAATCAAATTAGCTAAAATATCACCTTGATGAGTATAGGTTCCCCAGGTTTTAAAGAAAGCTTTCAGCGCATTGGAATTATCATAAATACTTACAAAATCAAGAGGGTATAGTGACCCGTAGCTGATAAGAAAAATAACGATTAAAAACAGAAGCATTATTAAAACCCGCACTAGTACAGAAAACTGTAACCCCGTGACACCTATAACTGAACAAGCGCCTTCTGTATAGCAAGCTAAAAAGAACGGAAAGAATACTTACTCTAACAGTAGAAGAAAAAGGAAAATTGAATACAATTATTGCAAAACCATCATTACCTCAGTCAATAGCACTTCGAGCGTAACCGTTCACCTCCCCCTTTGAAAAAGGGGGATTGAGGGGGATTTGTCTAATAAAATCTTCCCTAACCCCTCTTTTCCAAAGAGGGGACTGAACGGTTACCTTCAAGCACGAAAATATTGTTGGCTAAGCAAGGTGGTGCCAGCATTAAAGTTATAACGTTAGTAGTTGTCAGGTTTCACTAAGTTATCTGGACAATAAGGAACCTTAAAAAGAATGAGTTTACCCACTAAGACCCTCAATACCATTGATAGGAAACGTATCAACGACAAGCGATGCGCTTCCTATCGTCAGCACATCCTACATCAATTTTCTTAATTTGAAGGTATTAACTTAGAAGAACCTACCAAAGTCATGCATTTATCTGTTAAGTGAGGCTAAGTTATTTTCTAACCATTCGTAAAATTCAGTTAACCAGCCTTTCTTAATAACTCACTTTGGACTTTATAAGGTTCTTCACCTTCTTTAGGTAGAACTTGTATATAACTGCCATCACTTTGCAACAGCCATGATTGAGAATTATCTTTTAAATAACTGTTTAGATCTGTCATGATCCT
>JALSLS010000327.1 GCA_026988195.1 Methylomonas sp. | reverse complement strand
AACAAGCTAGGGGATTTTCCAAAACCCAGCAGGCATTCATTGCCGCCCCTCCATGTTGAATGATATTAAGAGTGCTATACCCTAATCCTTTAAGTTGAGTAACAACCTTGGAATAATGCTTATGCTGAGTAAAACTTCGATCCGTTATAAAAGTAAGTATTTTCTGATTAGTTTTTGATATCAAAGGGGCTTGCCACGGGAGCTTATTACGAAATACACCCTGCCCTTTTATGGCATGGTAGAGTGTTTGCTTAAAGGGGTCATAAACTACCCCAATATAGGGAACACCTTGCCGTGATACCAAGGATATTACAATTGAATACCCAGAAGTGGATTTGATAAAGGGCAAGGTGCCATCTAAAGGGTCGATACACCAGAAAAAATCTTTTTCTAAGCGATGGTAATCATCAGGGCTTTCCTCTGTTAATAGGGCTAAATCAAATTGCTTACAGCTGGGTTTTATTGTTTGTAGAATAATGGCTTGGCTTAAATAGTCTACTTCAGTAACAACTTGTGATGCTAAGCTTTGTCCCGCTATTTTTTCATTGACCTTGATGTTTTTGTTACGGAATTGATTGATAACTTCTGCTGCTTGAAAAACTGCATGAATAGCACTTTGGCTTAATAACAATAAATCATTCTGGCTGAGGTTCATATTGAATTATAGAGTCGTGTTATGCAGGAGCAATTGCCGAGGGGGAATAAAATAAGCTCTCCTTTAAAACCTAAAAAGAAAAACACTTATATACTTCCGTTGTACATGTATGTAGCCGTTTACCGTAGATGCAAGCATAAGGAATTGCCCCTACTTAGAATATTAAACCTTAGTTAATTCAGCAATGACCTGGTGTGCAATGTGCTCACTATAGCTATTAATTTTCCAATGCCCAGGACTCCAGCCTTTGATAAAACGATAAAAATCAGTCCATGCTAGGGGATATAAAGCTCGCCATTCAATTTCTACAGCTTTGACATCTATATTTTTATTTTGTTTAGCTAAAGCCTGTTTTAACCTTGTAAAATAAAAATCTAGTAAGCTTTCTTCTTGCTGCTGGCATTGCTGTTCATTTAAACAACTACCAATAAAGTAAGCAACATCCTTTATGCCACAACCTCCACCAATATACTGAAAATCTACTGCCGCAACTTGATTGCCCTGTGAGCTGAAACAAAAATTAGCTAGTTTTGCATCACCATGAACAAAGGTTTTAAATTGACAGTTGTTTAAGCTTTGATCAATTAACTGAGCTGCTTTCTTTAAAGCTTTGTCTTCTAAAACTTCTAATTCATCCGGTCGTGTGGCTAAATGCCAATAGGTTCCGATAGGCCACAAGTTATCAGGTGATTCATTGATAAATCTTGCATGAAAATGGGCCAACCAAGATAAACAGGCTTTTATATCTTGGTTTGATACTTGTTCTTTGCGAAGTTCAAAACCTGCACTATCAAGATCCTCCAGCAACATAAACATTTCATTTTCTGCTGATTCCGTTACTAAACAACGAGGAACTCGGCAATCATTATTGCAGAGATCACTCCACTGCGAATACCAGGCGATTTCTACTTGGTAAGATTTTATTTTCCTTTGATGTGACAAGTCTGTATTCCAGCCTCGTGGGTGCTGACTTTGATCAGGAAAGCTGACATGTTTAACAATAAGTGTTTTTGCATTCCCACCCTCTAAACCATAACGAACAAT
>JALSLS010000326.1 GCA_026988195.1 Methylomonas sp. | reverse complement strand
AATAAGAACAAGGCTGCATCATGTTTATCATAGTGGCCTACAGGACAAGCAATTTTTTAAAAATTCCTGTGTTTTGTTAAGTGAATGGCTCATTTTCTTAAGTGAATGCCATTGCCCTCAATCCCCCGTTGTACATGGATGTACTAGTGTCGCACTAGGCAGGAGCCGATTGAGACCTTTTTCAAAGGGGGAGGTAAACAGTTACAATGAAACTCATGCGGGTGAGAAAGGTTTGAATATATTGAAAAGAAGGAGTATAAATGAACTAATACCTGATTACCCATGAGCTTCAGCCGTATATAACACACTAGGTCCACGTCATACCAGCAGGGATTGCTGGTATCCAGTGTATAGGGACATACGTCTGGATAATTAGCTTATACTTGATTATACAATCACCCCATCCTTGGGTTCTGGATCTCGGCACAAATCTGTCTGGAACAGATTTGCATTTACCCAAAGGGCATTATGCAGGATAGCATAATGTGAATCCCTGCCGAGATGACGTATAACAGTTGAATCGGCCTTTTTATAAAATGGCTGAGACTCGTACGTAATCAGGAACTAATATAAAAATAAGGGTTTACTAGACTATGAGCACTCCGCGTTTTCTTGATCAAAATGGTTTAGATGGTGTTTTACCAGAAAAAAAAACTTTTCCCAAAGCTTTAGTCTGGGTCGCTCTCATAGTTATTTTATTAACCAGTTTATTGCTAGTATTTTTTTATACTACAAAGGGGGATACAGACTCAAACCAATCAAAGTCCTCAGAAAAAATAATTCAAACAGAATTAAATACTAATTTGGTATCTGATGCTAAAGAGATAGTTTTAGAAGGTAAAGAGTTAGCTTCTGATATTGTATTATCAGTAGATAATCATAGTGTAGATCAACTTCAAGCTTCAGCTAATAGACCACCTATTGTATTAAATACAGTTGTTACTACAGCCAAAGAAAAAATAGATAACATTTCATTACCCGATGATAGCAAAAATGAAATTCCCGAAAATAGCAATTCTTCTGAAAATATAATAGCTTTAAAGCAAGCTAACGTTAGCGAAGTGACAAAGGACAAAGTAATAGCAACGATAAGCCCATCTTATCAATATATTTTTAAATTATCATCCAGCAAGCTTAAAGGAATTACAGTAGAAGAAGATAGCCGTTTGACCCGTTTCATTGAACAGTGCAATAATGGAACAGTTATTGTAGGTCACACCTGTAATGTAGGGTCTACAGCGTTTAATTATCAATTAGGCTTAGAGCGTGCAACATCGATGAAACAGCATTTAGTTGAACTGGGTATCAACCCTAATGAACTAACACTTCGTTCTGCAGGGATGAATCAACCGATTGCAAATAACAATACAAAATCAGGGCGAGTATTAAACCGTCGAGTAGAGTTGCTTTGTAAATAAGTTACCTGAGTTATTAAAATTATACTCATTGGGTTTACATAGATAAAAAGTAACAATATTTCCTATTGTAAATCGATAATAAAGTGTTTTTTCAATCTACTTTATTATTCAAGCGACTTTAAAAAGGTATCAGTCATGCGACAACACAAATCAGATTATCAAATTGCACAGAAAAAAATTTTAGACTCTGTTTTAACTGGGGAATTTGATATTGAAAATCGTAAAAATTTAGGGCCTTTGGTTCCTATTAGGCTGTTTCAAATACTGAGAATGGTTGCTTTAGGTTCAAATCTTGAAGATATGTTGGGGGATGGATCTCAAGCATTGGTTTATCATTCTGGACAAAGCTTAGGTCAGATATTAGGTCAAGCAGTGATGGAACAAGCTGATAAAAATCTTGAAGTCTATGTATCTCAAATAGAGCAACTATGTAAGAAGTTAAGTATAGGGTTATTGATACCAGAAACGATTGATTTAAAGTCTGGCCTATTTGAATTGCGGGTTGATGAGTGCGTATCTTGTGCAGGTATTGACGGTGTAAGCTCACCTATTTGTCATTTTGAAGCAGGTATGGTGGGCGGCATTATAAAAACTTTTTTTGATACTAATGTTAAAGCAAAAGAAACAAAGTGTAATGCTTTAGGTGATGATACTTGCCTTATTCAAGTGAAGCTTGTTTAAAACTTTGTATGTTAACGGAAGAAAAACAAATAATGTTTTTTTGTGTATAACTAAATTTTTAAGGGATTTATTATGAGTAATGTTACCGCTATAGATTCACGAAAAAAAAGTGTAGATGAAATTGATAGGGTTCTTAGGAATCTTATGAATTTGCAAGGTGTCACTGCAGCAGCTATTGTTGATAGAGATGGACTTGTCACTCATATTCGTCGTAATTTTGAAATTAATACTGATGCCTTAGGGGTTTCAGTACAAATAGTTTTTGGTGCAGCAAGCAAAGCAGCCACTCATGTAAATCATCGTGCTGCAGATATTGTTATTTGTGAAAATGATGATGGTTACGTGTTACTCGCACCGATTATGTCGGGTATTATGTTATCACTGGTGACCGATGATGATGCTTTATTAGGGCGTGTTCGATTTGAGCTTAAAGAAGCTATTCCTTCATTAAAAAGACTCTTTTTAAACTATTAATGATAGAGAGTAACTTTTAAAAAATCATGAAACACTTTATTTAAAATATTATGCATTGGTTTGATTCTCAATTAAAAGCATTACACAGACTTGCTGGAATTTATGAAGAGTGTCGAATTAAAGACTCAAATGAGTTCGTTGAAGAAACTAGGCAAGCACGTACAATTTTTATTGATAATGTGCAAACTTTAGTTGAGACTGTTGTTAAATTACCTGACATTTCAGGTTGTGTAGCAGGTCATGAAGGGTTTATTTTGGCTAAAGCAGGTTCAATTTCTGGTCTGGATGCTTTAGGAGCCATGATACAAGAAAGTATGGATATTGCTCAAAGAGGGAATGAAATATTAGACCTAGGCACTATTCAACAACTGCTTGTTATTGGTGAAAATAATAAAGTTGCGATGATTTCTATGGGGGCTATTACTTTAGCAATTCTAAGTTCCACACAGACCAACCTAACTAAATGTTTAAGTAAGAAACCCCGTTAAATTCCCCGAAAGTTATTGAATAAATAGCTTGAGGTGTATTATGTACTGCTAAATTGCAGTGCAAACTATTCAATGCCTTACTCTAAAAAATACCAACCAGCCTGTTTAAAAATCTCTGTTGAAATTCAGGCAAAGCTTTATCTACAACTTTCTAGGTTGGAAGAAGCTGGTTTCCCAGCCATACAAGCATTTGAATTACTCAAAAAAAATAACTCTCAATGTATTAGTCAGATACACAAATTATTAGGTTTCCTTAAACGGGGAAGCAGCATTGCAGACTCAGGGTATAGAGCAGGTATTTTTAGTGAATTTGATAGGGATTTATTACAAGCAGGTGAAGTCAGCGGTAGTATAGGTGAGATTTATAAACAACTTGCTAAACATTATGAGCAAAAAGTAAAACGAGTTAAAAGAATTAAGTCAAAATGCTATTTACCTTTAATAGTATTGGTTATCGCTTTATTTATTCAACCTCTCCCCTCTTTTATTTTAAATGAAATAGCATTTATAGATTATTTATTAGTCAGCGTCGGTGGTTTACTAAAAATTATTTTATTTATTTACCTGATAATCAAACTTCCCTTTTGGCTAACTTTAGGTAAGCTAAAAAAATGGGGGTTAAAAAACTTAGTTTATTCGATACAACTGAAATTACCTTTTATATCTTCATGGCTTATTACTCGACAGCTGAATGAATTTTTAAATAGTTTAGGGTTGATGTTAGCAGCTGGTGTTGATATTTTAGATGCACTACCAAAATCACTAAAAACCATTAAAAATCCAAATTTGAGAAAACAGTTTGATTCAGTGATTTTGTTTACTCAACAAGGGGGTAGTTTAGTTGATGCTTTAGCGGATATTCCAGAGATGGATATACAGGCAATTCAGTTGCTACGGGTGGGTGAAAAAAGTGGAAAACTAGCTAACAGTATCTTGCATTATGTAAAAATAAAAAAACAGGATATTGATTTACAGGATGATTTATTAGCTGAATGGATACCTAGAATATTTTATTTTTTAGTCAGTATTTGGGTGGCGAGTTCTATACTCACAGGAAACCCAATAAGTACAGCTGATCTCTAATCGAAATTATAATAATTCATACTCAAGTTAAAGAGCAACTAATGACATTTAAACAAAGTATTTTTATTTTTACACTATTGTTGGTTTTTAATACCAGCAGTTTTGCTCATGGGGTCGATAGTAATACCGCACAATTTCTCAGCTCAACTGAAGGCTCTGCGATCTTTCCTTTCTTATATATCGGAGCTAAACATATGGTCACAGGATATGATCATTTATTGTTTTTAGTCGGGGTGATTTTCTTTTTATTTCGTAGCCGTGATATTTTAATTTATGTCAGCCTGTTTACTTTAGGCCATAGTATTACTTTATTGTATGGTGTATTTTCGCACATCAATATTAATGCCTACTTAATTGATGCGGTGATTGCATTTTCAATTATCTATAAAGGTTTTGATAATTTAGGTGGCTTTAAGTTGTTATTCGGAAAAGAACCGAGTACTAAAATTGCAGTATTAATTTTTGGTTTATTCCATGGTTTTGGTCTAGCTACAAAGCTGCAAGATTTTGATTTACCACAAGAGAGTTTGATAACCAATATGATCGCTTTTAATGTGGGTGTTGAGGTAGGTCAATTTATCGCCTTACTGTTCATTCTTACTTTGCTTGGTTTTTGGCGTAGGCATAAAAGCTATTTTAGCTTTGCAAAAACTTCAAATACTTTATTAATGACCAGCGGCTTTGTTTTATTAGGCTACCAATTAACAGGCTACTTTACAGTAATTTAATATGAATACTTTACCTACAGCATCGATAAAATCTCTTGTATTTTCATGTATTGTCTCATTTTTATTGGCAGTCATTATTTTGTTAATTGCAGTGTTACCTGCCGAGTATAATATTGACCCTACGGGCCTAGGTGAAAAACTAGGTTTAACAATTCTTGCCCAAAAACAAGATGCTGGCATGATAGAACCGGCTGTGATCTCCTGCCCAGATCCCGTTAAAACAGATGAAGTGAAACAGCCTGTTGATAAATGGCAAGATTCTGTGATGATTACTGTTCCAGCCAAAAAAGGTCTGGAATATAAATTCCATATTGAGAAAGATCAGAAGTTGGAGTTTGTATGGAAAACAGATGGCAGTGCTTTATATTTTGATTTTCATGGTGAACCACAAGGGAATACCACAGGGTACTTTAAGAGTTTTAAAGAAAGTAATCAGAGCCAGTCCAGCGGTACATTAATAGCTCCATTTACGGGGTCTCATGGTTGGTATTGGGAAAATAAAACGAATAAAACAGTTATAATTAATTTAAAAACCCGAGGAAAATATAAAATAAAAGGGTTAATGTAATTCAATATCTTTGATTAATAAGGGATAGGGTTTAGCCTGCAACGCAAGTAATAGTTATTTTACAATATTTATAAGAATTCCTTGGAGGAATCAGTTTGAGTTTAGATAGTTATCAAAATGTAGATAGGGAGGAATTAGCAAAGGATCTTAATGAAATTCATCAAGAAATTCTGGCACGGATGGGAGAAGGTGATTTTAAGCACTTGAAGAAAATGGAAGGTTGGGGGCGTGTTTGTTCATTACTGGGTTATGGTACAGCATGGATAATTCCTAACCCTATTTCAGCTTTATTAATTAGCCAAGGCAGCTTTACTCGCTGGACTCAAATGACACATCCTATTGTGCATAAAGGGTATGACAAAGTAGAGGGTGTACCTGATAGGTATACTAGCAAAAAATTTGCTAAGGGCTGGAGGCGATTTATTGACTGGCCTGATTGGATTACGCCATCTGCCTGGCATCAAGAACATGATATTCTGCACCACTACAATTTGGGTGAGAAATTAGACCCCGATCATTTACAACATAATATGGAATGGCTAAGACAATCAAAAGCACCGATGTGGCTGCGTTTTGTCGTTGTCACCGGTTTTACTGCATTGTGGAAAATCCTGTATTACACCCCAAGATCACACAAAGAATTAAGAATAAGTAAGGCTAGACAAAATAGAGAAGCAGAACCAGAATTCACCCGTACAGGTGCTTGGAGTTTGTTTACCAAGGAAGGAAGAGCCTTATGGTTTGAAAGTATTTTGCCATACATAGGTTTTCGTTTTGTATTAGTGCCATTATTGTTTATCCCTGTAGGTGTAGTAGCAGCGACTAATGTATTATTAAATTCAATTATGGCAGAAGCATTTATCAATATGCATACCTTTTTAGTGATTGTTCCTAATCACGCAGGTGATGATGTGATGATGTTTGAAGAAAAAGGCAAAGGGCGGGGTGAGTTTTATTTACGTCAGATATTAGGCTCAGTGAACTATCCAACAGGGTCCGATGCTAATGACTTTTTTTATGGCTGGTTAAATTATCAGATTGAACATCACTTATGGCCTGATATTCCTTTAAGTCAATATCAGTATGCACAACCAAAAGTGGTTGCTGTGTGTAAAAAACATGGAATTCCTTATCGTCAGGATTCAGTGTTTAAACGTTTGTTTAAAGCGATGGATATTATGGTGGGGCGTACTTCAATGTTAAAACCTCTGAAAGAAAAAGAGGCGTAAAAATAGCTAAGGTAACTGGCAATAAAAAACTACCACCCATCGCTGCAGTGTGGGAATACAGCTTGTTATTCTCCAACTGTAGGATGGGCAAAGCGATAGCGTGCCCATCAATTCAGCGCGATGCCATTATGGGCACGTCGTACCTCCTTTTCCCACCCTTTCAGGCATTAATTACCTTCTATTCCCTCTATTCTGAGAGCGAGCATTACCATTTTTTGCCGACTTGTTATTTGCA
Organism: Methylomonas sp.; assembly: GCA_026988195.1. Taxonomy (GTDB): domain Bacteria; phylum Pseudomonadota; class Gammaproteobacteria; order Methylococcales; family Methylomonadaceae; genus QPIN01. The sequence continues at coordinate 5,443 of JALSLS010000326.1, read as the reverse complement.
TTATGTCTACGTTGTCTATTTCCCGCGTTACTTTTATTATTAGTTGCTGATTTAGTTTTTGGGGGTTTATTAGTAGGTAACTCAACCGGTTCATACCCAGTATCAGCCACTCGAGGAATTTGTTTTTGGATGAATTTCTCAATAGCAGCTAATAAATGACCCTCTTCAGGAGTGACTAAAGAAATAGCTTCACCCTCTGCCCCTGCTCTTCCTGTTCGACCTATTCGATGTACATAGTCCTCTGCTACGGCAGGTAAATCAAAATTAATAACATGGGGTAATTGTGCAATATCTAAACCACGAGCTGCAATATCAGTTGCTACTAAGGCAGTGATCCCGTTATTTTTAAATTCACTCAAGGCTCGGTTTCTGGCATTTTGAGATTTATTGCCATGCAATGCTGCACAACGAATCCCATCTTTCATTAACTGTTTACATAAGCGGTCAGCACCATGTTTAGTACGCACAAAAATCAAAACTTGTTGCCAGTTGCCATCTCCAATTAACCAAGAAAGTAATTCCCGTTTATTTTCTTGTTTTATCGGATAAACAGATTGAGTAATTCTATCTGCTGTTGTGTTTTCTCTAGCAACTGCCACGTCAACAGGATTGTTAAGTATTTGTGCTGACAAGGTTTTAATTTCTTTAGAATAGGTTGCAGAAAATAACAGGTTTTGCCTTAATTTAGGTAATGCAGCAATAACTTTACGAATATCTCTAATAAACCCCATATCCAGCATACGATCGGCTTCATCAAGCACAAAAAATTGTACATGTGATAAATCAACTTTCTTTTGCTGCATTAAATCCAGTAAACGGCCTGGTGTAGCAACCAAGATATCAGTACCACGCTGTAGACGTTTAATTTGAGAATGTGCACTAACACCACCAAAAATAACATCGGAAAATAAGGGGGTATGTTTGCCATAAACAGTGAAACTTTCATAAACTTGATTAGCAAGTTCCCTAGTTGGGGTAAGAATTAAGGCTCTAATGAGGCGAGGTTTTTTAGGTAAGGACTGGCGAGATAAAAGTTCTAATAAAGGTAGGGCAAAACCAGCTGTTTTCCCTGTTCCTGTTTGAGCACCCGCTAAAATATCTTTCCCACTTAAAATAACAGGGATAGATTGTTCCTGAACAGGAGTAGGTTGTGTATAACCTTGTTCAGAAATGGCTTGTAGTAAAGGGGCAGATAAATTTAATTGATCAAATGACATTTAGTTTTATATATTTTATAAGAGCATAACAAGCATACAAGATGCTATTTTTTAACTATTATAATCTATGAATACAATTTTACTCATTTTAGAAAAATATTAATTACTAATATAAAGGAATATCTATGGAACAGCATAAACAGCAATTTGAGTTTCACGGTAAAACAGGCGAGTTTTTTAAGATTTGGATAGTTAACCTTATGCTATCAATAGTGACTTTAGGGGTTTATTCAGCATGGGCGAAAGTAAGAACCCGAAAATATTTTTACAGTAATACGGTACTGATGAATTCATCGTTTGATTACCTGGCAGACCCAGTAAAAATTTTAAAAGGTCGTTTGTTTGCTCTGGTTTTGATTGTTATTTATTCTTTGTCAGTAGTCATATCACCCATGTTACAAGCTGGCATAATGGTTGTTTTTATACCCTTGTTTCCATGGGTTATCATTAAAGCTTTAAAATTTAATTTATATAATTCAGCCTACCGGAATATACGGTTTCATTTTGCTGCTGATTATCTTAAAGCACTTTGGGTTTTTGTAGGTTTACCCATTCTAGTGGCAATATCAGTGGGACTGGCTTACCCCTATTTTGTCAGAGAACGTAAAAAATTTGTTTTAGATCATAGTGCTTATGGAACCCGTAAATTTGAGTTATCAGCAAGTACAAAACAGTTTTATACTGTTTATTTAAAGGTTTTTGCTGTCATTGTTATTATTTTATTATTGATGACCGCTCTTTACTATATTGCACAGACAGCGAGTATAGCGGAGGTAATACTGGTGCCTGCTATATTATTATCCTATCCAGTTTTATTAGTGATGTATGTTTACCTATATACTGCTACTACGAACCTGACCCTTAATCATACAATGCTGCATAACTTTAAATTTGTAAGTAGTTTGGAAACAGGAACAATGTGTTGGCTATATTTGTCTAATATGCTGGCGATTATATTTTCTTTAGGCTTATTAATTCCTTGGGCAATGATAAGGATGGCAAAATATAAGATTTCTTGTTTAGCATTATTCACAGACAATGAAGTCGATGTTTTTCTGGCAGCAGAGGCAGAAAGGGCTGATGCGATTGGGGAAGAGTTGGGTGACATTTTAGATATTGATATTGGCCTATGATAAAAATAGAAGGAGATTATTTTGATGGGCGGTCTTCATCTCATATTTCAGTGGTTATGAAAATTGATAATATAGGGGGAGTCGTTATAAGGGGTCATAATTTAGAGATAAAAACCACAGTAAAACGCTTAAAGATTTCGGCCCGATTAGCTAATACACCCCGGAGTATTTACCTGCCCAAGGGAGCAAAATTAGAAATACCTGATAATAAGGCGATTGATCAGGTTTGTGCCTATTTCGATAAAAATATTTTACAAACTTTTTTATACAAAATAGAAAAAAATGGCTCTATTGTTTTATTATCATTATTTATTAGCATACTATTTATTTGGGGAGGGATAGAATACGGCGTACCCTTTGCAGCAAAGTGGGCAGTAAAAGCAGTCCCTTATCAAGTTGAACAAGATCTGGGGGAGCAGGGATTGCAGGCGTTAGATAAATGGTTGTTTGTAAAGTCTTCTCTTAAAAAAACAGATCAGATACAAATACAGCAGCAATTTAAACGCGTAGTGCTATTGGCAGAGAAACCGTTTAATTACCGCTTAGAGTTGAGAGATAGTAAGCAAATGGGTGCTAATGCCTTAGCTTTGCCGGGTGGTATTATCATAATGACTGATGGGCTATTTAAATTAGCAGAAAATAATCAACAAATAATGGCTGTACTTGCACATGAAGTAGGGCATATAGAATATCAACATGGTTTGCGGGCACTGTTACAAAATTCAATCACTGCTCTATTTATGGCGGGGATATTAGGTGATATAACATCAATTAGTTCATTAGCAGTTGCTTTACCCACAATGCTAGTTGAAAGCCGTTATTCCAGAGAGTTTGAACTGGAATCAGACCAATATGCCATTGATTTTTTAAAAGACCAACAAATTGATCTTAAACATTACGCTAAAATATTACGACTGTTAGAGCAACCTGGACATTCAACCTATAAATTTGATTATTTATCGAGTCACCCAGCTATGGATAAACGCATAGAAATAATTAATAATAGTGATTAGGTAACCGACAATAAATAACCCACCCATCTTGCTGGCCTATTTATTGCCGGTTATACCTTAGATATTTGTTACTTAATATAAACATTAAATTAATAAAACCATGAAAAATTTATCGCTTCAGGATCAACTATTAAAAGCGGGTCTAACAAATCAGACTAAAGCAAAACAAGTTAGAACTGAGAAAAGAAAACAAGCAAAAAAACAACAAAAAAATAAAGTTGAAGTGGTTAATGAAGCAAAACAACAGTTACAAGAAACCAAAGAAAAACAGTTAGAAAAAGATAAATTATTAAATCAGCAGCGTAATAAAGAAGCTGAGAATAAACAAATTAGCAGTCAAATTTATCAGTTAATTGATTTGAATAAGGTGGCTCAAGAAGATGAAGGGGCTGCCTATAATTTTACCGACCAAAATAAAGTAAAAAAAATCTATATAAGTAATGAGGTAAGAAATAATATTATTTCTGGTAGATTAGCTATAGTTAAATCAAAATCAAAATATGAGGTTGTCCCAGTTCAAGTTGCCGAAAAAATAAAGCAACGGGATGAGAAAGTTATCATTGTATTATTTACAGACGTTGAAGAGTCATCTGATGATGAGTATCAAGGGTATGAAGTCCCTGATGATCTTATGTGGTAACTTTTAGATAAATTGTGAGAAACTGTATGTTACTAGGCCATGAAATTAAAGCGGGATCTATTTTAGTGATAGATGATGAGCCATTTAATGTCGATATTTTGGTAGATATACTCGAATCAGATGGTTTTAGTCATGTAATAGGGGTTACGGATCCTGTTGAAGGTTTACAGTTATACAAAGATAAAGATTTTGATCTGGTTTTATTAGATATAAACATGCCCGTATTGGATGGGTTCCAGGTTATGGATGAGTTTTCCTTAGCAATAAAAACTATCCATCCTCCGATATTAATTTTAACGGCTTTAAAAGACAGAGATATTCGATTAAAGGCTTTAGCATCTAGTGCACGAGATTTTCTGGAAAAACCATTTGATGGTGAAGAGATTATTTGTCGAGTTTCTAATTTATTAGAAATGCATTTGATGCAAAAGTTATTCGAAAAATACAGTAATTCTTTAGAAGTGTCTTTAAGAGAAAGAACTCGAAAAATAGAAGAAACTCAAGCTGAAATTCTTGATTGCCTGGCTTATGCGGCAGAATATAGAGATATGGATACTGCAAATCACACCATTAGGGTAGGCTGGTATTCTAGAATTATTGCAGAAAAATATGGATTTAAAGGCGATGAGCTAGATTTAATTCAGCAAGCTGCTCCCATGCATGATATTGGTAAAATCGGAGTCTCAGATGTTATTTTATTAAAGCCAGGGAAACTTGATAAAGATGAATTTGAAAAAATTAAGTTACATGCAGAAATTGGTGCTGAAATCCTAAGTAAAAGTAATGCGCGAGTGATGAAAATCGCTAGAATAATTGCGCTAACACACCATGAAAAATGGAATGGAAAAGGATACCCTAAAGGTTTGGCTGGATTAAAAATTCCAATTCAAGGGCGTATTGTTGCTATCGCTGATGTATTTGATGCTTTATCTATGGAAAGACCTTATAAAAAAGCTTGGCCTATGGATAAAACTTTAAATTTACTTTTTGAAGAAGCTGGGGAGCATTTTGACCCTCAGTTAGTTGATATTTTTATGGAGGTTCTTCCTGCCATTTTAGAGATTAAAGATAAATATGAAGATAAATTGATAAGCCCTGAGGAGTAAGGATTTTTTTGAGAATCAAGCTACTAGGAGCTTGTCCGAGAACTAAAACTTTTGAAAATAAAATCAATATATAGTGGTTAAAAGTAAATTTTCACTACTATATGGTAGTCCGCTGACTCAAGTGTTAGTTCTCGGACAGCCTCCTAGGGTTTTAAATTTCCTTTACAGCTTATACTTATTCGTTTTACTTTTTTACCCAACTTTACTGCGGTTAACTCCCCCCCCCAAAGGCATCCAGTATCTATAGCATAACAATTATTTCCATGGTAATAACCTAAGGTGGACCAATGACCAAAGATAATTTTCATATCTTTAGATTGACGGTTTGGCACGG
>JALSLS010000325.1 GCA_026988195.1 Methylomonas sp. | reverse complement strand
AGTTTGTTGTATTCATAATAACGAGTTATTTAAAACCTACGAATTTATTAAGTTGACAAGAAGGGTTGGTGGATATAATGTAATAGCGAATCGAAATCATTGTCAAGTGAGATATTATAAATAATAGAGGTTTTAGAGAGTCCTCCTTAGCGTTTTTTTCCGTAGTAGGTTCTCTATTTCCGGACAGACTCTTAGGAGGATTATAACATGGGCGATGATAAGTCTTAGTCTTTGCACTGTTAGATTGTAACCAGTGGCTTGCCGCTGGTTTTTTTGAAAAGTCATAAAAAATACAGTCCATCAGCTGTTAACAAAAAGTTGAGTGCTATTTTATATAATAACAATAATGTTTTTTATGACATAAAAGGTTATCATTTCACTATCACACTCGGGGAGAAAGGGTCTATCAATGAAAAAAACAATAATAAAACTTAATCAAACATTATTAGCCAGTGCTGCTGGCTTGCTTTTACTTGCTGGCAATGTGCAAGCTAAATCTGATATGCATCAATTATATGAGGATAATTGTGCAAGTTGTCATGGTTCTGATCATGGTGGTTATATTGCTCCTGCATTAAACTCAGAGACATTAAAAGGGCGTAGTCCTACGGCTTTACGTTCATTAATTATGACAGGTAGTTTTGAGACTTTAATGCCTCCATTCTATGGACGCTTAAAAGATGCTGATATTCGTGAGATGGTTAAGCATCTGCAATCAACACCTAAGCAGTCAAACCCACCTTGGACGATTAAAGATATGAAAGCCTCTTTAAAAGTCTATGTTAAGGATGAAAGTACACTCCCTTCAAAACCGACTTATCAAATTGATAGTATGGATGATTTGATTGGGGTTGCAGCACGAGGGAAGTATGGCCGTGGCTCAGGTTCAAAAGCTATTTTTATTAATAGTAAAACTCACAAAATAGTGGGTGAAATTGAAACCGGCACTGCTGCTCATATTATTGATTTTGACCCTGCTAATTCTCGCTGGGCCTATGTAAAAACGGATACAGCTGAAATTTTTAAAGTTGATTTATATTCAATGAAAGCGGTACGGAGCATTAAAACAGGTTTTAATGGCCCCGCATTAGGTGTTTCAAGAGATGGTAAATACCTGATGGCAGGCTCTTTTGTGCCTCATAATGCAGTGATTTTAAATTCAGACTTGGAACCTTTAAAATTATTAGAGCTTGAAGGTGTTGACCCTGATGGGAAAATGGTTAGCTCTGATTCAGGAATGATTATCGGAACCCCTTTTGCTGATATTTTTGCCATTGCTTTGGAAAATGCAGGGCAAGTGTGGGTGGTCGATTTAAAAGAAGGTTTCCCAGTTACCAAAATTAAAAATGTAGGACGACATTTACATGATGCTTTTTTAACTCATAAAGGGCAAAAATTAATGGTTGCTTCTTATGACGATAGCGTTGTTATAGCCATTGATTTAAAAACCCGTAAAATCATTAAAAAACTGAAAGCAGGTTGTGTACCTCATGTGGGGGGTGGTGCAGCCATTAAAGTGAATGGCAGAACCTTAGGTTTTGGTACCAACTTTGGTACTTGTGATAACAATACGGTGGTCAGTGTATGGGATTTAGACAAAATGGAATTGGTTAAACAAGTGCCTGTTTCTGGAGGCACTGAATCACCAGCAGCCCATGCTAAAGCGCCTTATGTTGCAGTTGATATTATTACTAAAGACAGGCGCGCTCGTACTATCCAGTTAATTGATAAGAAATCCTTAGAAGTTGTTAAAACATTAGATGTTGGCGGACATGCTTATTTCCCTGAGTACAGTGCTGATGGCCAATTTTTATATGTGAGTGCAGGGTATGCAGGGGATGAAGTCGTTGTTTTTGACTCCCACACTCTAAAGAAAGTAGCTTCTATTCAAATGGAAAGTCCTGCGGGAATATTCTCAAGAGGTCGTGTTAAATACATGACCCGTGGTTTATCACCTGATGAAATGGAGTAAGACTATGAAGTTATTACTTGTTTCAATTCTATTTATGAGTGCTTCTACTGCTCAGGCGGCTAGCATTTATGCGGGTAAGGCTAAGGCTGCTGCTGTTTGTTCTCAGTGTCATGGCGTTAGGGCAACAAGTTCTGATGCGCCTTTTCCACCACTTGCTGGGCGAGATGAAGAATACCTTAGAACGGCTTTAAAGCAATATCGAGATAAAACTCGCATTTCTGATGTAATGAATAATATTGCGGGTTCTTTGACGGATAGAGATATTAATAATATTGTTAACTATTACAGTCGACAATCAAATTGAAGTCTCTAATCATTGCATTGGCTTTTTCGGCCAATGTAATGGCATTTGAACCAGAGCAAGCAAGGCAACAAGAACTGCGTAATATGCTTGCGCATGATTGTGGGTCATGCCATGGCTTAACCCTTAAAGGTGGCTTAGGGCCTTCTTTATTGCCTGATGCTTTACTTAATAAACCTGAGCAATTTCTGGTGCAGACTATATTAGAAGGCAGAAAGGGGACAGCAATGCCACCTTGGAAGCCTTTTATAACAGAACAAGAAGCTGTTTGGCTGGTTCAAAAGCTTTTAAAGTAACATGCAAAAAATAAACTACTCTTATCGTTCCCTCGCTCCAGCGAGGGAATGCAGCTCGTGACGCTCCAGCGTCACAAAACGTAGGAGCATTCTCCTTCACAGCATTTATGTACGTAAAATCCTTTCTAAATATGCTTAAACTATTTATTTTATCCCTGCTATTTTCTGTTAATGCACATGCTGAATTACGCGCAACTGGCGATTTAGGTGTTGTTATTGAGCGAGCTAAAGGCAGTGCATTAATTATTAATACTAGCCAAAAAAACATCTTAGCAAAAATACCTGCACTGGGAGACTTATCACATGCTTCAGTGGTGTTTTCTCGTGACCAACGATATGCTTTTATTTTTGCTAGAGATGGTGGTTTAACTAAAATTGATTTATTAAAAGATCAAATTAGCAAACGTATTATTCAAGCAGGTAACAGTATTGGCGGTGCTATATCCCAGGATGGAAAGTTAATTGCAGTTTCTAACTATACCCCTGGAGGTGTCAAAATATTTTCAACAGAAACCTTGGCTTTAGTGGCAGATATTCCAGCCACCTATGCGGATGAAAAACTATCCAAAGTGGTGGGGTTAGTCGATGCACCAAATAATAAGTTTATCTTTAGTTTATTTGATGCGGGTGAAATTTGGGTGATGAGTGTTAAAGACCTGAAAAATATCAAGATCACTAAATATAAAAATATTGGTAAGCAACCTTATGACGCTTTATTAACACCCGATGGGCGTTATTATATTGCTGGGCTATTTGGTGAAAGAGGGTTGGCTTTATTAGATTTATGGGATTTAGAAGCTAAGGTCAAACGTATTTTACCTGACTATGGTAAAGACGATGAAAAGTTACCTGTTTATAAAATGCCACACCTTGAAGGTTGGGCGGTTGCAGGTGATTATATGCTGATCCCAGCAGTGGGGCAGCATGAAGTTTTAGTGATTGATAAGCGGCAATGGACTTTAGTTAAGCGAATTCCTGTTATTGGACAGCCAGTATTTGTGATGGCGCGTCCTGATGGTCGAGAAATTTGGGTGAATTTTGCCTTTCCTGATAACCAGAATATTCAAATTATTGACGCTAAAGATTTATCGGTTATTAAATCTTTAATCCCAGGGAAAGCCGTTTTGCATATGGAATTTACCCCACGTGGTGAACAGGTTTGGGTCTCCGTTCGGGATGACAACCAACTCATTATTTATGATACGCAAACTCATAAGGTATTAAAGCGTTTACCCGCAGAAAAACCCAGTGGTATTTTCTTTAGTTCGCGCGCGCATAAAATGGGTTTGTAGCAATGCTAAGTCCTTTGCATAAGCAATTATTGAATGATTTTCAACAAAATCTGCCAATATCGGCCACTCCATATCAAGATATTGCTTTATCTTTAGGGGTGACCGAAGACGACGTTCTGCTTGCCTTTCAAGAATTGCAAGATCAGCAGTTTATTGCGCGTATTGGTTCGGTTATAGCGCCTAATTTAATCGGTGTTAGTGCCTTAATGGCGATGGCCGTACCGACTGAAAACCTAATCAAAACAGCTGAGATTGTTAACCAATACCCTGAAGTTAATCACAATTATGAAAGGGATAACCGCTTTAATTTATGGTTTGTGTTGATTGCTAAAGATAAGTCATCTTTGCAGACTGTGATTGCCGATATTGAATTAACAACGGGCTACAACACATTATATTTACCTTTGATAGCGGATTATTTTATTAACTTAGGGTTTGAGATAGACTTTGATGATTGATGCAATTGATTGGCAATTACTTGCAAGGGTACAACAGGGGTTACCACTCGTTTCTAGACCCTATGCCGATATTGGAAAAGGACTTAACCTCAGCGAAAATGAAGTACTAAAACGCGTTGCCAGACTAAAACAGCAGGGGGTGATTAAACGTTTGGGGGTCGTGGTAAATCATCGACGATTAGGATATACCGCGAATGCAATGGTGGTATTTGATGTGGCCGCTAGCTTAATCGAACAAATAGGCGAGCATGTAAGCCAATTCAGTTTTGTTAATTTATGTTATCAGCGCCCCGCTCAAGGTGAACAGTGGCCTTATAATTTGTATTGCATGATTCATGGTAAAAACAAAGAAAAGGTATTGCAACAATTGGAATATTTGAAACAAAGTTGTGGCTTACTTCAGTGTAAAAGTGAAGTTTTATTCAGTAAGCAATGCTTTAAGCAGCGGGGGGCGCTTTATCAAATGTCGCCTGATCAAGAAAAGGAAAAGGTGTAATGAATGGATGTGATAGATAAGAAAATTATTAATTATTTGCAAGGTGGTTTTCCTATATGCGAGTCTCCTTATCAAGTGGTGGCTAACCAACTAGAATTGACAGAAGCTGAGTTGATTAAGCGAATTGAAAACTTGTTAGAGGTAGGAATACTTTCACGTTTTGGCCCTCTATATCATGCAGAACAAATGGGCGGCGCGTTAACTTTAGCCGCGGTTAAAGTCCCAGAACAACAATTTGACCATATCGCAGAAATAATCAATGCTTTCCCCGAAGTCGCTCATAACTATGAGCGTAACCACGAATTGAATATGTGGTTTGTAGTTGCGACTGATTTACCTGGTCGCTTAACAGAGGTGATTGATGAAATTCAACAAAAAACAGGCTTAAAAGTCTATAACATGCCAAAGATAAATGAATATTTTGTTGGCCTTAAGTTGGAAGCTTAATTATGATTGATACCTTAGACTATCAGATCATTTCTCTGACACAAACAGGTTTACCCTTAACCCCTCAACCTTACCAGACCATTGCTGATGAATTAGGGGTGAGTGTAGAACGGGTCATGCAAAAAATGCAACAGATGACCGAGCAGGGTATTATCCGGCGAATAGGTGTGGTGCCTAATCATTACCGATTAGGTTACACCCATAATGGCATGACAGTCTGGAATATTGCTGATGAATTTGTTGACGAAATGGGAACAAAAGTAGGGCAATTAGATTTCGTCAGTCATTGTTATCACCGACCCAGACATGAACCTGAATGGCATTACAATTTATTTGCTATGGTACACAGTAAAACTGAACAGGGTGTTAATCAGCAAATACAGATAATAACTGAACTATTGGGTGAATATAATCTTGGGCAAGATGTTTTATATAGCACTCGTATTTTAAAGAAAACAGGACTAAGGGTAGGTGGCAAACGTGTTTAGATTAAGCCAATATATGCGAGAAGTGTTACATCCAACGCCCTTAAAACCGGTTAGAAAGCCTTCTGGTCCAGTGGTTATCTGGAACCTAATTCGGCGTTGTAATTTAACCTGTAAGCATTGTTATACCACTTCTGCTGATATTGATTTTCCTGGTGAATTAACAACTGCTGAAATTTATCAGGTAATGGATAACCTAAAAGACTTTAAAGTCCCTGTGCTTATTTTATCGGGGGGTGAACCTTTATTACACCCCGATATTTTTAATATATCTCGGCGTGCTAAAGCGATGGGGTTTTATCTAGCACTTTCTAGTAATGGTACATTGATTACAGATAAAAACATTAAACAAATTGCTGATATTAATTATCAATATGTTGGGGTAAGCCTGGATGGAATAGGGGATACCCATGATAAATTCAGGCAGAAAAAAGGCTCTTTTGCACAATCTTTAGCTGGGATAGGCTTATGTCGAGATAATGGGATTAAAGCGGGTATTCGTTATACTTTAACGCAGGATAATGTACATGATTTCCCTGCTATGTTGCGGTTAATGGATGATGAAAATATTGATAAATTTTACTTATCGCATTTGAATTATGGTGGGCGGGGAAATAAAAATCGTAAATTAGATGCTGAGTTTAAAATGACACGGGATGTCATGGATCAGTTATTTGAGCAATGTTTACAATGGGAACAGCAAGGGATAGACCGCGAAATTGTAACAGGCAATAATGATGCGGATGCGGTATATTTTTTACATTGGGTTAAGGCCAACTTCCCAGAAAGGGTAGAGCATATCCAAGCTAAGTTAGAACAATGGGGGGGGAATTCATCAGGTGTTAATGTGGCCAATATTGATAACTTAGGGAATGTGCATCCAGATACCTTTTGGTGGAATTATAATCTGGGTAATATAAAGGATCGAAAATTTTCTGATATTTGGCAAGATACAACTGACCCATTAATGAATGGACTCAAGCAAACACCTAGGCCACTGGAGGGGAGGTGTGGATCTTGTTATTATCAAAAAATATGTAATGGAAATACGCGAGTAAGAGCGAAACAAGTTTTTGAGAACCCTTGGGCGGAAGATCCTGGGTGTTATCTTGAGTTAGATGAAATTATGGAGTAAGTTGATTTTAATTGCACGATCTTAAATAAGTTTCCATTTCATTGAGTCTTTCAGGTGTACCAATATCCAACCAAAAACCTTTGAACTCTTCCCCTGTCACTTTATTATCAGGCATGACTTGACGTAATAATGGGCCTAATTTACTGATTCCTGGTTTTAAATTATTAAAGAGTGCAGGGTTATATAAACCGATTCCGCTATAAGTTAGGCTGCGTTGACCCTGTTCGGACACTTCGCCTTTATTTGATAAATGAAAATCACCCTCAGGGTGGTGAGGCGGGTTAGGAATTAAGACTAAGTGAGCTAGAGCAATTTTTTTGTTATATAACTGACTAAAATCATATTCGTTTGCAATATCACCATTAACAACTAAAAAAGTTTCTTTACCTAGTAAATGCATGGCATTTGATATGCCACCAGCTGTTTCTAATGCAGTATGACCCTCATCAGAATATGCAATGGATGCTCCAAATTTAGCACCTGTGCCTAAGGTATCTTTGATTTTTTGGCCTAAATGAGCAATGTTAATAACTATTTCGGTAAATCCAGTTCTTACTAATTGCTCAATGGTATATTGAATAATGGGCTTTCCCGCGACTAATAAAAGGGGTTTAGGGGTGGTGTCGGTTAACGGACGCATTCTTTCTCCACGTCCAGCAGCTAAAATCATCGCTTTCATTTTTTATTGTTATAAGCAGGTAAAAGAGTGTTTAAAAGGAAATGGTTAAAGGTATCAAGTTCAGGGTATTTATTACAAACATGTCTGATATAAAGCAAGGTTCTTGGTATATCAGTCAAATAACTGGACTTGTTATCACGAATATTTAAGCGAGAAAAAATACCTATTGCTTTTAAATGTCGCTGTAACCCCATAAGGTCAAACCAGCGGGTAAAAGTGACTAAATCTGTATTAATTAACCCCAAGTCAGAAATCTGCTGAAAATATTCTGTTAACCAGAGTGTTATATTTTTTTCAGGCCAAGCTACATAGCAATCCCGCAATAAAGAAACCAAGTCATAGGTGATAGGCCCAACAACTGCATCTTGAAAATCAATGATTCCGGGCGAATTCTCAGATAAAAACATCAGGTTGCGAGAATGAAAATCCCTATGAGTACATGCTTGTGGCTGCTCTAATGCAGAATTGATTAAAATTTGATTAAAATTTTGTTTAATCGGTTGTGGTATTGCTAAATTAAGGTGTTGAGATAAAAACCAATCGTAAAATATCTCAAGCTCTTTATCTAATAAAGCCACATTGTAGTGGGGTAATGAACTGTTGCATAAATTGGGGCAAGATTGTAACTGTTGTAAACTGATAAATGCTGTTTGATAAAGTTCGGTGGCATTTTGCTGGTTTAGCTGATCTAAAAAACAACGAGTTCCAAAATCTTCCAGTAATATAAACCCTTGTTGCAAATCGTGCTGATATATTTGAGGGACATTCAGGCCAGCAGCCTTAAATAGAGTTGCAATACGAATAAAAGGCTCGGTATTTTCTTGTTCAGGCGGAGCATCCATGACTATATGCTGGCCTTGGCTATGGGTAACTCTGAAATAACGCCTGAAACTGGCATCACTCGAAGCGACTTCAAAATGAGTAATCACCAAGTCAAGGGTATGTGTCAGCCAATCAATGATTGCTGTTGCCCGAGCATCAGCTGAGAAAGAGGTGTTAGGATTATTATGTAGGTACAATTTATTTAAATGAGGTTAATAAACTAAGGTAAAATGTACCCCTATTTTATTCGATTTTTGAGTTATTAAGCTACCATTACTGTTACTTACCTTTATGCATTGTAAATATACTTTTTTTATTTTTCTTTTATTGTACGCAGGATTAAATATTGCAGACAATAATGCTTGGGATTGTGAAAAAGTAGCAGGTGGAGAGTGGACGTGTGCAAGCCAGGTTCCAGTTGAAGCGACTGCAGTTGATGAGGAAGTAAAAGATAAACGGCCCACTGTTAAGCAATACCCAACAGCGGAACCACTCCCTCTCCCTAGACAAGCCTTTATTTCACCCGCAAAGCTTACTCATACAGAAAGACCTCCTGAAAAAAAACTAAATCAGCCAGGGTTTACTTGTAAGGCGAATGATGAGGAACAAGGAACGTGGAGCTGTACTTCTTCAAAAGTCGATGCTGTCAATATCGCTCAAAGTTCTGAGTCTTCTGGGTTCTTTAAACCTGCATTTAATCATAATCAGGAACTTATATTTAAGAAAATACATTCTCAATTAATATATGATCCATGGAAAAACTGTACTCGTTCATCAACAGATAATGAACGTTTAACGGATAATGATTTAAGAAACACGGCTCCAATGTATGTTTCTGCAGATTATTCAGAGGTTTTTGATAAAGAGGTCACTAGTTTTTTTGGTAATGTTGATATTACCCGAGCAGATCAGCATATTCAGTCTGATAGAGCTAGTTATAATACAATGTCTGAGACCATGGATGCCCAAGGACATGTTTTTTACAATGAAAATGAAATTTCTCTTTACAGTAATACCGTGTCATTAAATTTAAGCACTGATGAAGCAAGATTACGTGATGCATTGTTTATATCTCCATCAGGTCCTATTAGAGGTCGCGCTGATGTGGTATATCGAGATAGTAAATACCTTTCGCGTTATACAAATTCAGCATTTACCAGCTGTCGCCCCGGTAATTCAGACTGGGTGATACATGCAGAACGATTGAAAATGAACCGGCAGACGGGAAATGCTGCGGCCAAACATGCATGGTTAGAATTTAAAGGTCTTCCGGTCTTATATACGCCTTATATTTCTTTTCCACTGGATGACCGGCGGGTATCTGGTATTTTACCTGTTAGCTTTTCTAATAGTGATAAAAATGGGGTTGATTTTTCAATTCCTTATTACTGGAATATGGCAGAAAATTATGATTTAACGCTTTGGCCAAGATATATGTCAGAGCGTGGTGGAATGTTAGGGGGGGAGTTTCGGTATTTATCCCAGAAAACGTTAAGTTCATTTGCTTTAGAGTATTTACCTTACGATTTGTTGCGTAAAGAGGCACGGTTTGCAGGCTCATTGAAGAGTAACGCTCAGATATATGATAATTTAACCAGCCATATTGATTTGAATTATGTATCTGATAAAGCTTATTTTGATGAGTTAAATGACACACTGGGACTTTCTAATAATAGGTTTTTAAAGAGTCAGGCATCTCTGAATTATAATGTCGAGGGCATTCGTTTTTTTACAGGCTTTGAAACTTATCAGTCAATAGATAGGTTTCAAACAGGTGTGAATCCATATCATATACTCCCTCAAGTCAATCTACAATTAGACCACTCATTTGAACAATGGCCTATTGGTATTACGATGGATAATCAGTATATCAACTTTGACCGTGATGGCCGCGTTAGTGGCCACAGATTTAATACTAAGTCATCCATTGTATTTCCTTTCGAAACCGCTGGGTCGTATATTAAACCAAAAGTTTCAGTGCAATATACTCAATATGAACTGAATAACCCAGATAATTCATCTAAAAGTATTAGTCGATTTTTACCTATAGTCTCGGTTGATAGTGGGTTGTTTTTTGAGAAAAATTTTAAATTTTCTGATTCTGGGTTTATGCATACGCTTGAACCTAGGTTGTTTTATTTATATATTCCTGAAAAAGATCAATCGGATATCCAGGTATTTGACTCATCACTTTATGATTTTGGTTATAGTAACTTATTCAGAGAAAACCGATTTAGTAGTATCGACCGAATACAAGATGCTAACCAAGTCACTGTTGCTATGACATCGCGACTTATTGACTCTGATTCGGGGGTTGAACGGTTAAATTTAAGTATGGGGCAAATATTTTATTTTCAGGATAGAAATGTTACTTTGGGAGGTGCTCCCGAAACCAATAATTTTTCAAACCTTGTGGTTGAGTTGAGTAGTCAGTTGACTGATAGCCTGTCCTTGAGGTCAGCCATGCAGTGGAATCCAGATACCAGCGATTTTACACGAGCGCAGGCCGATATGAAGTATCGTGGTGAGGCTGGAAAGATTTTAAATTTGGGTTACCGCTATAGAAAAGATTCACTTGACCTGCAGGTAGTGAATAGCCAATATATTATTCAAACAGATGCGTCCGTTAGGTGGCCTATTTATGATAATTGGTTTGGTGTGGGGCGTTGGCAATATTCATTAAAACACAACTCCACTCAAGAAAGTTTTCTGGGGCTGGAAAAAGAAAGTTGTTGTTGGCGTTTTCGAGTATTATGGCGAAGATTTGCTAACACGATAACGGGAAATGAAGACGATACTATGGAAACAGGTGTGTTTGTACAAATTGAGCTAAAAGGTTTAACCGGTTTCGGTGATAAAGTTGATCAGTTTCTTGAGCAAAATTTAAAAGGGTATCGTAGAGCAGAATAAATGAATAATAAAAAATATTTAAGTCTAAGTTGTCTCCTAATGACACTTTTAATGTCTAGTTTTATAGTTAAGGCCGAGCTTTTAGATCGTATTGTAGCGATTGTTGAGGATGGTGTTATTTTAGACCGAGAGCTAACCATTGAAACACATAAAATTGTAAAAAAACTAAATGCAAATAAAGTTATGATCCCCCCAGCTTTTGTACTAAGAAAGCAAGTGTTGGAACGGTTGATTGTAGATAAATTGCAACGTCAATTAGCAGAAAAATCAGGCATTAGAGTAAGTGATGAAATGTTGCGTAATTCGGTTGCTGATATAGCAAAGCGTAATGGCTTGACTATTGAAGAGTTTAGGGAGGAATTAAAAAGTCAAGGCATGAGCTTTCAAGAGTTTCAAGAAAGTATCCGTAATGAAATTATTGTTAATCAATTAAGAGCAAGAGAAGTGGGCTCAAGAATTAAAGTAACGGATAGAGAGGTTGCGCATTATTTAGAAACTCAAGGTGATGTCAGCAAAGAGCAAGTTCAATATCATCTTGGACATATCTTAATTTCAGTGCCAGAGGCTGCTTCCGCTACGGTGATACAAGCCGCTAAAGAAAAGGCTGAAATGGTTCTTGAGGATTTACAAAAGGGGGCGGACTTTAAACAAACGGCAGTCGCAGTTTCAGAAGGAGGGAGTGCCTTAAATGGAGGTGATCTTGGATGGAGAAGTTTAGGTCAAATTCCTACCCTTTTTGTTGATGTAGTGGCTAAAATGAGGCAAGGGGATGTTGCTGATTTGATTCGAAGTCCTAGTGGTTTTCATATAATAAAGCTGTTGGATTTAAAAGGTGTGAATAAGCATATTGTGACTAAAACAAGAGTTAGACATATTTTAATAAAAACCAATGAACTTGTTGATGATAATGAGGCTAAAAAAAGACTGTTATCGCTTAAAGAAAGAATTATTGATGGTGATGACTTTGCTGTTTTAGCGCGTTCCAATTCAGATGATAAAGGGTCGGCAATAAATGGTGGGGGGTTAAATTGGGTGGGCCCCAATGATTTAGTTCCCCCCTTTGAAGCAGCAATGAATAAATTGGCTATTG
>JALSLS010000324.1 GCA_026988195.1 Methylomonas sp. | reverse complement strand
CTGGAACTTACTTTTTGACTGTGTCCCAATTTTGGGATTTAAATGATGGTGTGACGCCAATTGACACTACTCCTTACCCTACTTTTGCTGATTTAATTACCAGTAATATAGGTTTAGGACCTGGTAGTGTTTGTGGTCCATAGTTTTTTATGAAGGCTGTTGGTACGGGTAGAGTAGAAAACCAGCTAAAAATACATTGCTGGGAAGAAGAAAGTATTGCTTATAACAAAGAATCTGGTGATATGCATTTATTATCATCTTTTAATGCTAGATTATTGCTGGCAATGCGTAAAAAAAATGAAAAACAACAACTTGTTAAGCAAATAACAGAAGGTCTCCAAATTGATATACAAGAAGCTGAAGTATTTTTAGATAATTTATATCTTGAATATCAAAAATTAAACTTGATTGATTAACGGAATAAATCTCTTTGTTAGTATCTGAACTTTCTTTTGAAAAGATAAAAACAGACCTGAATGATTCAGGTCTATACTTTAAAACTGGCCCCTTTAATATTGCTGTTACGAGTAACATTCCTTCTGTTAGCCAACATATTCAGTTATTTTATGCAGCATATGATACTAAAAATGAATTAGATTATATAGACTTGCATGTTGATGTGAGAGCTGTTGGGGGATATCGCCGGTGGTATAAGCCACAAGTTTTATTTTCTTTTGATGGGTATGAGCCTTTTGTTCCGTTACCGTTGGATCAAGCGCCTGCTATGTTTGAATGGGGGCTTAACTGGGCTATTGCTAATGTTGGACACCAATACCTAATAATCCACTCTGCTATCATTGAGAAAGAGGGGTATGGTTTGATTATGCCGGGAACGCCAGGCAGTGGTAAAAGTACGCTGTGTGCTGCGTTGATCAACCGAGGTTGGCGATTACTATCAGATGAAATGGCCTTGTTATCGCTTACTGATGGTTTGATCTACCCTGCACCGAGACCTGTTAGTCTTAAAAACAAATCTATTCAAATTATTAAAGATTTTGCCCCAGAAGCAGTCTTTGGTGAGGTTGTGCCTGATACATTGAAAGGTGATATCGCGCATATGGTTGCGCCTGAAACTGCTTTATTAGGTCAATCCATTCCTGTTAAACCTGCATTTTTAGTGTTCCCGCATTATAAAGAAAATTCTGAAAAGCAATTAAAACAATTACCTAAAGCTCGAGCTTTAATGACTTTAGCTGAGCATGCTTTTAATTTTAATATTTTAGGTGAAGAAGGGTTTGACTCCATGGTGAATATGATTGATCAAGTTGAATGTTATGATTTTACTTATGCTGATTTAACAACCGCTTTAGAAGGCATTGATAGTTTAATTAATTAATATATGGATTTTCAGTGTTAGATGACCATTTAGTTGTACAGTTTCTGCGTTATTATGGGGTAGGATCATTAAATACAATCGATTTTGAAAAATACCCTTGGGAAACACTCATTCGTCAATCTAGGCGAGTTAATTTACTGAGTCGAATTGCTTTCTTCTTACGCGAACTAGAGTTGCTCGATAAAGTTCCTGAGCAACCACGCATACACTTCATTAATTCAATCAAGCTTTCAGATGCTAATGCTCGTTCAGCTAAAGTCGAAGTTAAATCTATTTATAAAGTATTAAGTGCCGCTAAAGTTGATTTTGTATTATTAAAAGGGGCTGCATATGTGTGGTCGGGGGTTAATGCCGGCAAAGGGCGCTTATTTACCGATACTGATATTTTAGTCACTAAAGAGACCTTGCCT
>JALSLS010000323.1 GCA_026988195.1 Methylomonas sp. | reverse complement strand
CCCTTGTCGAAGTATTCAGGGTAAAAATGAACGGCCAAGCGTTGGTGCCGACTTAGACTCAGGAGGCATTGATTGATTATGTAATCTTCAATCACTCACCGGTAAAGGGGAAAAGTGGCCTATCTTAAGCCAAGGCGATTGCCTGTTCTGAAAACAGGGATCATGGATAAAAAAAAGGGGGCTTTATGGATGATCGCAATGAAAATCCATCCGTTTCCGGTAAAAGGATTAAAAAATAGAAGCTCAATGCATTATTCGGGCTGTTCAGCAAAAAGCTATTTGCAATAGCGGAATTCATCTCAAAGGGTAAATCGGGCTTGTCCAGCAAACGGTTCAGATTGTGGCTCGCTTCGCGATCACAATCTAACCTTATTCGTTATAAATTCTTCGCTATGAAACAGTTCTAAATATAGCTACTGGGGTAATACCATATGATTCCATAGGTCTTCCTAGAAATTTTCTTATTGCAGATGCCATTTCAACCATACCATCAAATAATTCGTTATTTACTACTCTGGATACTGGTAAGGACTCCATTTTATTATCAGGCTTTGCATCTAAAATTCCTAACACATACCATTTTCCAGCAAAATTTGACCCATGCTTTAAAGTTATATCATCACTATTCATAGTTAAATGCTCCTCATCTAAAGATGACCATAATGATTCATTTTGTGAAAATAAAGTCATTAACAAAGCATGGGGCAAAGCTGATAATAGAGTTTTAAGAATATCAGCTTCTTGTTTTTGCTTGTTTCTTTGAGATCCTTTTTTATTTTGGGATGATCCTTGGGAAAGACTCAGTTTCATTATTGGCTCCCATAAATCTCTCATCATGCGAATATCTTGAAAAGATATGGATCCAGAACATAACAACATTTGTCCAATAGCAGTATTTTCAATTTCCCTTTGAACAAAACCTAGTTCATCTAATTTATCAATAACTGAATACAAAGCAGTTGAGCTTGAATCATAATGCCTCTCTGCATTTTTACTTATAGTTTCATTATGCTCTGTTGCCACTTTAGTAGCATTGTTTAAACCTGCACTCCCAATATTTTTTTGATCCTCAGAAATGTGTTTGGTTTTTTTAATAGATAACAAAACTCCATCATCGTTTAGTTGTGCAAGATAAGATGTTAACCTTTTAGAGTCAAGGTATATAAAATCATAAATGCAATCTATGTCTAGTTGTTCTTGCTCCACTATCAATATCCTTTTCAATATTATTTTTTTTTCTTTCAAAATCTTTGCTCTGCTGTTCAACCATATCAAGAACTCTCTCAACATGAGGAGCAAGCTCTTTTGCAATATTATCAAAGCCTAATAGCATTTTTTCTGCACTTTTTGTAAATTCTTGGGGGTCCATTGTAATTCACCTCTTTAGGCAATTATGTTCTCAATTTATACATTATAGGTGTAAAAATAAACATCTTTGCCAGAAATATTGTATTACTATTATATTCGACATCCACAACTTATCAAGTCCCGTAGCACAGTTTAGTCTTGAGTTTTATAACATCGCAAATCACCGGCGGTTAAAAGTGGTGTGGCTGTAGCGTAGCGAAAGCCGCGCCGCTTTTAACCGTCCGAGTGCATTTGCCTTGTTATATTTTTATTTACTAGAGCCTCTTGCAAAACCAATAAAACCGAAGAATATTCTTAGCAAGATGAGCTAAAAAAAAGAACTTACTCATAAATGGTAAAATAGGAAGCCTAAAAACAATCTAAAAGTACCAATAAATGAGT
>JALSLS010000322.1 GCA_026988195.1 Methylomonas sp. | reverse complement strand
CAATAACTATTAAAGATGTCACTCTGCTGGATATGTCTGATGTTTCGATATTTGAAACTAAAAAGCGTATCGAATTAGATGAGCCATCTAATCAATTTTTGCTGTATTTCCCTTATGCAGAACCTGAAGCTGAACGTGATTGGCTATTAGATATTCGTTTATACAGTGAGCAGTTTTTTGCTGATGCTAGTTCTATGCTGTTAAATGAACTCGGTGTTCCTAAAATGGCATTACGTGGGCATATTCGTCAAAGGGGAAGCTTTTTTACTAATAAACAACGGTTGACAGCATTAAAACGGTTTGTGACTGAGGATGAAACTGAAGTCTCTTTAGATAGAAAAATGATGGCTGTTGTGACTAAAGCTGATTCGGCTTCATTAACAGATATAGTTTTTCAGTTAGTTAAAAGTTATTCTGATTCATTGTTATCAGGGAGTGATAATGTTGAGTTGATACAGCAATGTGATAAATTTGGTTTGCTAGATTCGTTATGGCAGGAGCTAGAGTCTCAATTTAGTTATGAGGGTACTAAGCCTTCAATAGAAGGTTTTGTTTTCAAACTATTTTGTACAGAGCTTTGGAGCCAAATTGATGCCGATGATCGAGATTGGCTGTTAAATAATGTTTTAAAAACGGGATCTGGTCGAGCAACAGCATTGGCTTTTATGTCAGGCTGGCGTGATAGTCGTAGTTTTGCTGAGTCTCATGATGTGATTTCTAAAATTATAGGTCAACAGTTAGAAGTTGATTCACGTTGTAAAATGTATCACCCAATTCAACTAATGGAGTGTGATACGTTTGAAGTGGTTGAGCAGGCGATTATTCGAGGTCTAGTGGGTGATTTATTAGATCCGAGTCATAAACTTGATAGATTGCAGTTTGAACGTGTTGTTTCAAGACGGTTAGTCAGTCACTGGTGTTTATCTCGAAAGGAATATACAGCAATTTATGAAGCCTTGCGTAAAGCAGAACAGTTGTTTTATTTGCGTCAGCAGTTTGTAGATGGGTTTCATTATGATTCAGCTAAGGCTATGTATGAGGCTTATATAAATGAGCTTTATTGTTTTGATCAAGCATACCGATTATTTAATGAACATGTTGCTTCTGTATTAAGTAAAGGGGCTGACATTCTACGACAGCTTGATGATGAGGTGGAAAACTTATACACGCATTGGTATTTGAATGAATTGGGTTTGGATTGGGATCGTTTAGTTGAGTCTGAGCAATTGTTAGGAAAATGGAAAATAGATGGTGTTCCTCAACAACATCGATTTTATGAAGCACAAGTTGTATCTCGGTTAAGGTCAAAACAGACAAAGCGGATATTTGTCATTATTTCAGACGCTTTGCGTTATGAAGTAGCTGAGGAACTTACTTTAATTATTAATGGTGAAAAACGTTTTAAAGCCGAGTTAGGAACACAGTTGGGAGTGTTGCCGAGTTATACCCAATTGGGTATGGCGGCATTATTACCTCATAAAGATTTGTCTTATGAATCAGAGAAAGGAGCCACTGTTTATGCCGATGGTCTCTCAACTCAGGGTTTAGAAAATCGCAATGCCATTTTAGATAAAGTTAAGGGCATGGCGGTTAGTTCAAAAGAGTTGATGAGTTGGAGTAATCAAGAAGGTCGAGATAAGGTGAGAGATGCACGCATCATTTATATCTATCACGATACGATTGATGCGATAGGCGATAAATTATCTACTGAAGAGAAAACCTTTGCGGCTTGTCGTACTGCGACTGAAGAATTAAAAGATTTAGTAGGTCGAGTTATTAATCGGTTAAATGGAAGTCGGGTGTTAGTAACAGCGGATCATGGGTTTTTGTTTCAGCAAAAAGCATTAACAAAAGCGGATAAAACTGTTTTACCTACTAAACCAATGGGAACGATAGAAGCAAAAAAGCGTTACATCATAGGTGAGTCATTATTTATGGATGAAACCTGTTGGAAAGGAAGGATTGCTGATACAGCTAGTGGGTGTGGGGAAACTGAATTTTTAATTCCAAAAGGAGCTCAACGATTTCACTTTATTGGTGGTGCCAGATTCGTACATGGTGGAGCTATGTTACAGGAGGTATGTGTGCCTATGATCGCAATATCTGCTTTGCGTGGCGAAAAAATGGAGCAACATGAGAAACAGCCTGTTGGAGTAGTGGTTAAAACACAGCCAATTAAGATTGTTAATAATATAGATAAAATTAGCTTTATTCAGACTGAGCCAGTGGGTGAACGGTTTGTTGCCAGACTGTTAGATATTTTTATTGTTGATAGTCAAGGGCAAGAGGTATCAAGTCGGGAAGGGGTTAATTTTGACAGTCAAAGTTCTTCTATGGATGAACGTAGTCGTGATGTTAAATTAAAACTAATTGGATCTAAGTTTGATCGTTATGCATCGTATATTTTAGTGTTGGAAAATACACAGACACAGACAAGATATAATCAATATTCTGTAACGATTGATTTAGCATTTCAAGATGACTTTTTCTAATGAGTGAAAAGATGAGCGAAATTTTGGAAAATGAACAAAAAACAGTCAACGATGAAGATCTTGATAGCCTGATTAATCTGCATTTCAAAGGTCGCGTTTTAGAAAAGATCTAACGAAGCAGTTAAAAGAAGGGGTTAATGTCCCTGTGTACGTTTTAGAGTATTTGCTCGGAATGTATTGTGCCTCCGACGATGATGAGGTGGTTAAAGAAGGACTGGAAAATGTTAAAAAGATTTTAGCCGAAAACTATGTTTGATCTGATGAGGCTGAAAAAGTGAAATCGCTTATTCGCGAACGTGGTACTTATAAGGTCATTGATAAAGTGAGTATAAGTACTTTAAATTAGGTAATAACTTAAATCAGAGGGATGTGATTGCTGTACGGCGGACTGTTTCGGGGCTTTTAAAACTTTCACACCCAAATAGCCAGTTTGATAAAGAGAATGTAAGAGAATGCTTGGTTTACGCGTTAGAAGTTAGATGACGGATTAAAGAGCAATTGAAAAAAATTGGCGGAATGAAATTCTACGATGTTCACTTTAGTTATCTTGATAATGAATCATTAGAAGAATTTTTTGTTAACGTGCCTGAACAAGGGGGAAGCAAGCTAATTCCTGAGGGAATGACAACACCTGGTGTTACTATAGCTGACTAAGCCGTTGGTTAGCTTTGCCGTTGAGTAAGTGTGGTAAATACGCTTGTAGTAGGCTACTATTAAAAAATTGTATTGGGTGGTAATGGTCTGGGAAATATATAATTGCTGTAAGAGGGTGTATGGATTACAAGGGGCAACGTGAAGTTTTTGTTGACTGGATAAAGAAACAGTTGATTGGCATACAGCTTAAAGATAATGGAGATAAACAAAATGAAGTCTATTTGGATGGGGAAAAGCCGTTAGATAGGTTTTTCACTGGTTTTTTATTTCCTATTGTTGAGCAGGAAGATATTCTTGAAGGTGAGGAAGAGGGTGACGATGAGTCAGCGTCTGAATCGGAAAACAGTACAAAACCAATAAAGAAAGAAAAAAGATACATACCACCGTCATCTGCTGGGTTTTCTTTTTATATAACGGGTAAAAATATTAAGCTTAGAGTTTTTTATGATGCCGTCTATTATCTTAAAAGTTCTTCTAGGGATGAAAGCACAGGTGAGTTTGTTAAGCAAAGATGGAATAAAAACCTTCTTACTAATGGTGGTACAGAAGTTGAATTTACAGTTAATGGAGCTAAGCAATATATAATTTTCGATGGTAAAGCAAAAATTGATGCGTTATGGAGAAAATATAAATCAGGCTATATAGTGACAGTGACAATGTCGAATAATCAAAAACTGGTTGATAGTGAAGATAAACGTAAGCAAATTCAAGCTCAAAACGAACAATCACTGTTTGAAGTAGAATTTAAATGTATCATCGAAACGGGTAATGTTGATGTATACCCGTCGAAAGACAAAGCATTGCTGAGTTCAGAAGAAAAAGAAATAGAATTAAGATACAAAGATTTACATATTTATGCTGTTGGTCACGGAACAGCAGTAGATTGGGCTAAAAATTCAGCAGGGCAGATGGAAATATGGACTGATTTTATACCTACCGTTGAAGTACCTCAGGTCACTGCTGATACAGGAGGTAAAGATGAAAAAGCATTACAGTTTTCATTTTTAATGGAGTGTGATCGCAATCAGGCTGTAATTACTGTTCTCAGTAAATTTATAGGTGATTATGAATCATGGATAGAAAGTCAAAATAAAAAAGCGGATGATGAAATTGAGGAGGATAAAGAAACGGCACAAGTAATCGTAAAGCGATTATCAGAGGCTAAAAAACGAATGGAAAAAGGGCTTCAACTCCTTAAAGAAGACCCGTTGGCACGAATCTCATTTGGCATTGCCAATGAAGCCATGTTAATGCAAATGGCTTCTAGTGATAAAAATAAAGGAAAAACAAAAGACTTAGGGCATTATAAATGGCGGCCTTTCCAAATAGCATTTGTATTAATGGTGTTAGAGTCTGCAACAAATGACGATAGTGACTATAGGGATACTCTTGATCTGATTTGGTTTCCAACGGGTGGCGGAAAAACGGAAGCTTATCTAGGGTTAATGGCATTTCTTTTTATTTATCGAAGGTTGAAATATCCAGCAAGTTCGGGTGGAACAGTTTCAATTATGCGCTATACATTGAGGTTACTCACATCTCAACAATTTCTTAGAGCTAATAAAGTAATATCCGCATTAGAATTAATAAGAAGAAAAAATGAAGAAAAGTTAGGGAGTAAACCTTTTTCAGTTGGATTATGGGTAGGGAGTGCAAGTTCTCCCAATACCTTTTATCAAGCAAAAAAACTTGTTGAAGATAAACAATATAGCAAACTTATTCTAAATAGTTGTCCTTGGTGTGATTCTTCATTTGATGAAGAAAACTATATAGCTAAAGATGATGATTTTCATTTTACTTGCACAAATCAGACATGTGATTTTGGCGCAATAAAAAACAATATTTTACCCTCTAATGTTGTTGATGAAGCATTATATAAAAATCCTCCTAGCCTTCTTATTGCTACTGTTGATAAATTTGCACGGTTAGCTTGGGAAGAAAGGGCGGGGACATTTTTTGGTGTCAATGGTAACCGTCCTCCTGAACTAATTATTCAAGATGAGTTACATTTAATTTCTAGTGCGTTGGGTTCGATTGTTGGGCTTTATGAGGTTGCTATTGATACTATTTTAATAGCGAAAGGAATGAGAGCTAAATATATTGCTTCAACTGCAACGATAAAAAATGCGGATAAACAAGTTAAAACTCTTTTTGCAAGAGAAATGGCGATATTCCCACCATCGGGACTTCGGTACGATGATTCTTATTTTGCTAGAACTGTGCCGTTAGAAGAAAAAGCAGGGAGATTGTATGTTGGATACTTAGCACCATTGCTTTCTAGGCAACGCTGTTTGGAGCCGTTGGCAGGGTTGCTATTGTCTGCACCAAATAAAGTATTCCAATACGATGACGAGTACATGGATGCTTGGTGGACCCAAGTCGTATACCATGGAAGCTTAAAAGGAGTTGGTAATAGTAGAACTCTCTATCAGAGTGGTATTAAAAATTATTTACATAAATTTACACTAGATAATTTAAAAAATGAGATTGATAAAGTTTCTCCTAATTTTTTAAAACAAATACCCATAAACAAAATAGATGAGTTTGCGAAGGTTAAGGATAATGAAATTAGAAAAATTATCAATAAATTCCTTCCCATTAGAAATGTTGCTATAAAAACACTGACTAGCAACCAAAGCGCCGAGGAGAATGCACAAGTATTTGAATCATTGGCAACTCAAAAAGATGATGTCAATGTTGTTGATGTAGCATTAGCTACTAATATGATTTCGGTAGGACTCGATGTTACAAGACTGGCATTAATGGTTATAAATGGCCAACCATTGACAACTGCTGAATACATTCAGGCAAGCAGTCGTGTTGGTCGAGGAGAAGTACCTGGTGTTGTATTTATTAATTATTATAAAACACAAGCGAGAAGCTTATCTCATTATGAAAATTTTAGATCCTATCATGACTCTTTTTATAGGTATGTAGAGCCTTCAAGCCTAACTCCCTTTACCTATCAGGCACGTACTAGAGCTTTGCATGCCGCGTTAGTTGTTGCTATTAGGCATAGTGGAATTGGTTTGCTTGCTAATGAAGCTGCTGGTGAATTTGATAGAAATGCTGAAGCAGTAAAAATAGTCATTAAAGAGCTGAAAATTCGGTGTTCATTAGCTCTGGGTAAAAATAAAGAAGCAAAAGATAAAGTTTATGATCATATAGATAAGCTTGCAGAAGAGTGGCAGGCTGAAGCTCAATATTGTCGTGATAATAAAATTAAATTGGTCTATAACTCTAATGATAGAAGTTACAGTAACTTAATATGCAGTTTTGATAGTAAAAATGGGAAATGGCAAACACTTCAGTCGATGAGAAATGTAGAAAATTCAGCATTAATTAAATTGTTAAGCTCACGGAAGGTTGTGGATGAAGAGTAAACAAAAATATACACCTGTTAGATTTTTACACCTAACCTCATATGCCAGTATTGGAGCCATTGTGAGGGGTGTTGAAGATAAACTAATGGTGGTTCGTGATATTAGAAACTGGACTGATAAATTTGGAAAAAATTCTGCTGAAATAATCCCATATGTCACACGAATTTGTTTAGCTTTAGGTATCGATAAAGAATTGAGGTTACCTCCTATTGCAAAGGAGACAGACAAGGGGGACATACAAGGAAGCTATTTATCAGCTGTTTTATTTCCTACTTATGGAGTTTGCCAAAGGTGCGGAGCGTTACACAATAACCCTTGGAAAAAACAACAAGTAGATTTTACCGATAAAGTTAAGTGTGAAAAATGTGAGGAAAATCTTGAGCAAGTTACTTGGTGTGCTGTTAGCAATAAGGGCTATTTAGATGATGTGCCATGGCACTTTGTAAGTCATTTAAAGAGTGATCGTACATGCCGTGTAGATTTTGATGATACCTATCTAAAATTAGTGACGAAACCTAATGGAAAAAGAGTGGTTAAATGTAGTCGATGTGGCAGTGAGGAGTATTATGAAAACAGGCCTATTAATATAATCAATAAACAACAGCCGTGGATATTTGGCGAAACGGTCGATTTAGATAAAGATGATATTGTAGAAATTTTGGAGGTTAATAGCCCGAGCGTTTATTTGCCAGAAAGAAGTAATGCTATTGTCATTCCTCCTGAATCGAGAATCAGTAAATCAAGCATCATAGATAAGCTGTACAACAATTCAAAGGTTTGTAGAGAAATAGAAAATATTAAAATTCCTCTTAGAAAAAAAGCAAAGATAAAGGAAGTGGCATCTCAATTTAGATGTCATATTGATGATATAAAAAGTGCTTTAATTGAGATCAAGAGTGGCTACCCTTTTTTAGAAAGCAATATTACAGTTGGCGAATTAATGGAGGATGAGTATAAAGCATTATTAACGCCTCTTGAAGATGTTGCTGATGATGAAGATTTTGTGACCGTACATAAAACTGAAGATTGGAAGAAATTGGATGATCAACCTTTATCAGCTGAACTTTTATCGATTATAAAGGTTGTAGATCAGCAAATAATTGCTTCAAGACTAAGAGAGATTCAGGTTTTTAAAGGGTTTTATAGAGTCAGCCAAGAAGATAACGATAATTTAGTTCCACCAGATATTGTTGGTGAAAGTAATTGGCTACCCGCGATAGAGTTATTCGGGGAAGGTGTTTTTTTTACATTGGATGAACAAATATTAAAGCAGTGGGAAAAAATTGATGGTGTTAAAAAAAGAACGGATGAAATTGCTAAGCGATATGAAAATTCAGACTTTAACCTTCAAAAAGATATTGTAATATCCCCTCGGTTCTTATTATTGCACACAATATCTCACTTGCTGATTCGAGAATTAGAAATAACAGCAGGGTATCCCGCTGCATCATTAAAGGAAAGAATTTATTGTAGTCAAGACAGTAAAATGGCGGGCGTTTTAATATACACGGTGGTTGCCGATATTGTTGGATCATTAGGTGGAATTGTTGAAAGCGGAGAATCGAAAGAATTTTTAGGGTTGATGTCAAATGTATTTAAACATGCTCAATGGTGCTCCTTAGATCCCGTATGCACTGAACATGAAGGGCAAGGGCCGAGTTGGTTAAACCGAGCGGCTTGTCATGCGTGTGCACTTATACCTGAGCCGAGTTGTGAATTCGGAAATGTATTCTTAGATAGAGTTTTTATTAAAGGAAGCGAATCTGTAGGTGTCCCGAGTTTTTTAGATTTCGTAATGGAAATAGAGAATGGCAAACAGGAAGTTTAAATTACCTGGTGTTGAAGAGCTGAACAAAGACCAAGATAGAGTATTAAGACTTCCAAAGGATGGACAGTTTCTTATTGTCGGAGCACCTGGTACTGGTAAGTCAGTTGTAGCTTTACTCAGAATGTTGAAGTATAAAGATGAAGGTGAATATATTTTTCTTGTTTATAACAAAGTATTGGAAGCCTCAACCAAGCAATTAGTTAAAAGTGGATTAAATAGTAAAACATGGAAGTCATGGTTTTATACTATTATGCGTAAAGCAATTAATGGTCAAGTCCCCAATGTATCAGGGTATACGCCTGATTATGAAAAAGTCATTAGTATATTAAAGGGTTTAGAAGTAGAGGAAATGCCTCTTCATATTATTGTTGATGAGGGTCAGGATATGCCCGCTAAGTTCTATGAATCTCTTTTGTATTTAGGGCTGGAAGATTTTTTTGTTGTGGCAGACCAAAACCAACAGCTTACAGAGGAACATTCTAGTAGACTGGAAATAACAAATGCTCTTGGGCTAGAAGCTACCGATGTGATTGAGCTAAAGGAAAATTACCGAAATAGTTATGGTATTGCCTGTTTGTCTCAATATTTTTATACAGATCCTTCAAGCCCATTACCTGACCTACCTTCTCCTACTAAAAGGTCATTAATGATACCTGTTTTATATGAGTATCAACAAAGTACATTTAATCATAAGCTGATCTCATTTATATTAAAAAAAGCTGATCGAGATCCTAAATGGCTTATTGGAATTATTGTACCTAATAATATGGTTATGGATAAGTATGTTCAAGCGCTAAAACAGGTTGATATTAAGCTTGATCACCCAAAACCAGTAATTTCGACATATAAAGCGAATGAAAATATAACCATTGACTTTAGTACAGGAGGGATTGTGGTGTTGAATGCTCAATCGGTAAAAGGGTTGGAGTTTGATATTGTTTTTATTGCAGATATTGATCAGTTTAGAGTCTACAATAATGACCTTGATAGTATGAAAAAACAGTTTTATGTAATGGTTTCAAGGGCAATGAAGCAGATAGTGCTTTTAAAACAAATGGACAGAAATTGTTCCGTAGAAAGTATTTTGCCTAATGATGAAACGATTTTAAAAAGAATTAAGGAATCCCATGACTAATTCATCTGGATCAGAAATAGCACAAAAAAAGTGGTTCTGTGCAACAAACACAGATAATATGCGGAATATTATTGCACAAGGTCTGATAACGGAACCTGCTGGCTTTACTAAATATTATGCTGATGTTTTAGAAATTCAAAATGGTTATATACCGTTATTTAAAGGTGCTGTACCTAGTGATATTTTAGAAAAAAGTATTAGTGAAGTTGATGGTTTGAAGTTGTGTATTATTGAATTTTCAATAGATGACATACAGGGTTTGGTTAATGCATGGGGCCGGCCTTTTTCTGAGGGGTTACTTGCAAAAGAGCAGTTGTTTAGTTTTGATTTAAAGCAACTCATGGTTCAAGATGTGAATACTTTATTTCTTCCTACTCCACTACCTACATCTTGCATAAAAAACATTATTTTTCCAAGTAAAGACGATAAAAATTCGTTTGAAAAAGATGCTGGGATTTATAGTAATGTTCCTCTCACGGATTTGAATTTAAAAATTGATGCAAAACTATTTTCTAAAGGATCAACAGCCGAATATTTGCAACAGTTAATGCTGCCTGAGAAAGCAGTCATTAATTACCCTAAGGTATATGCTTTTGGAGGAATGTTAGCTACTTTGTTTTATTTTGCAAAAAATGGAGTTGTTTCAAATAATGTATATCACTCTATTTGTGATTCTACAGATATGACAGATATTGAAGATATTGATATTAGACTTATAGCTCATTATTTTCAAAAAGATACATCTTTAGAGTCTGAAAGATCAAAAATGTACCATGGTTTACTTAATGTCATTGTAAATGGCAAAGACGTTAAAGAAAATATTATTGAATTTTTAGAAAATTTGGATAATTTTGATGCTGATAAAAGTAAAAATAGAGCACAACAGTTATCTAAAACGCTGTTAAAGTTTGAATCGATAACTGAAAAGACTGCATCTGAACAGTTTCATGATGCAAAAACGCCTTTAGAAAAAATGTTATTGATGCTTTTCTTAAGGGAAAGAGTCGAAGATTTGATGGAATACTCCATTGATGAGTTTGAAGAGCTAGATTATTTGCTTTTTGCAATGGTGTTTGGTATTAGAGATAAATTTATTAAAATACCTAAATTATTGCGAGAATTCAAAGATTTGCAAAGGTATATAACTATCAAGATGGCTGCTTATACACATCAAAGTATAAGTAGCAACATTACATTTTCTGGTTCTTCTGATGTGAGACAACCTTTAACGCTAGTTGATATGTTTGAGAAGACTGATTTTAAAATTTGGTTTGCCAATAAACCGCCTAAAATTAACAACTGTTTAAAAACAACAATAAAAATTCCTAATGGCTCTTATGCTTTTAATTCAACACCATCAGGACTGGAAATTATTTTTGACGGTGAGCCAAGAAAACCAAAAACAGAAGTTGTTGATGAGGTCTTTTACCGAGCAATTTGGACAAAAAACTGTGAACCCTACAATAAATATTTAGCTCAGTATAATAAAATGAAATAATGCAAATTATTCCAGAAACTCCCCATAATACTGAAAGCAGGGCGGAATATCGTGTATTTGACAAAATAAGAGAAGCATTCGTTGATAATTCATATTATGTGGCTTTTCATTCTTTGAACCTTACTAAACATAATAAGAAACGCTTTGGAGAGGCTGACTTTGTTATTGTTTGTGAATTTGGTGTTTTTGTTTTTGAGGTAAAAGGGGGGAGAGTTAGTTCTTATAATGGACTTTGGTTCACAATAGATAGAAATAATATCAAGCATCAAATTCAAAATCCATTTCGACAGTCTGAAGGTGCATTGCATGCTATTGAGAATAAAATAAGAGAATCAAAGAAGTTTATTGGAATGAATATTCCTGTTGGATATGGTGTGATTTTCCCTGATGTCGAGTGGAATCAATCAAGCTCTGAGTGGGATGTTAAAGTAATTTGCGATACTAAAAAATTCCGTAATTTTGAGTCATGGTTAGAAAGGTTTTTTATATATTGGTTTTCTAGACCATTCAATAATCACAAGCTTTCTCTACATGAAATAGCAAAAATTAAACAATATTTAAGACCAAATTTTGAATTAATTGAACCATTGCATGCTCAACTATCGAGGTTGGAGGATGCGGTTGTTAAATTGACTGATGAGCAATATCGATATTTGGATATAGTTAGTGCTAATAAACAAGTTTTATGTTCTGGGGGAGCAGGAACTGGAAAAACATTCTTGGCAGCTGAACTTTCAAGAAGACTCGGTAATAGTGGTAAAAAGGTTGTTCTAGTTTGTAAATCAAATTGGTTGAAGCGCTATTTAGAAACACGGATTCGAAATGAGAGCGTAGTTATATCAACGATTGATAGTGCCAAAGTTGATAAAAGGCGAGCTGGAATTGATAGTTACGATGTCCTAATAGTCGATGAGGGACAAGATCTATTCGATTTTGATCATATAAATACACTCGAGATGATAGTCAATGGTGGTCTCCAAGATGGGGAATGGTATATTTTTCATGATATTAATAATCAATCAGGACTTTTTATAGATACAAAACTAGAAGTGCTAGACATTATAAAAAGCTATAACCCAGCAAATGTTCCGCTAACAATAAATTGTAGAAATAGTAGTCAGATCCTGAAAAAAATTCAGAGTACACTTCATTTAGATATGGGGAATAAAGGGACAGGCCAAGGACCAAATGTTCATGAAATTCATGTTACTGAAAATGATTCAGCGGTAGTTCTAGAAAAGCAAATTAATCAACTATTGCAAAGTGGTGTATCAGTCGACCAAATTACAATTTTATCCCCACTGAATTACGATAAATCATCAGTCTCTAACCTGTCCGTTAAGTTACAAAAACAAATCATAAAACTTGATGAGTTTTTAGTTAGGTCTGACTCTATTCAAGGAATAGGATTTACAGAGGTCAAAAACTATAAAGGTCTAGAAAATGAAGTAATTATAGTTATTGATCTGATTGATCCAGTTACAATTGAAAATGTTGCTGACAAAGTTCAGCATTATGTTGCTATGAGTAGGGCACGGTCTCTTTTATATGTTTTATGGATTAAATAAATCTTTTTGTTTATTGAAACGTTATAGGTGCAGAGTAATTTATTTTGTAATTGCTATGCGCCTGTTTCAG
>JALSLS010000321.1 GCA_026988195.1 Methylomonas sp. | reverse complement strand
AATACCGCTTCCAGTACAAACGCAAATAGATGATATATACGTATAAAATGACAATTCGTGGAATAAATAACCCATAAAAATCAATAAAATACATTTGAGATATAAGGCCTTCATTCACTTTACTCTACTTTGACAAATTTTAACTATATTTTCTTTTTATTCAAATGCTTATATATATTCAGGAAGCGGTATTAGTAAGTATTATATAGTGATAATTTTCTTATTTGTAATGAAAATTTCAGAGTTGAGTTTAAAAACCTAAATCATCCAAAGGACTACAAACACCATGGGCACCTTGATTTAACACATGCGTATAAATCATCGTCGTTTCTAGATCGTTATGCTCCAAAAGAGCTTGAATTGTTCGAATATCAGTGCCGCGCTGTAACAAATGAGTGGCAAAACTGTGACGAAAAATATGAGCACTAACCTTTTTAGTGATACCCACGGTTTTAACCGCATTTTTAATAGCTTTATTAATCACGGATTGGTCAATATGATGGCGCCCTTTTATTGGTGTTCTTGGGTCAATTGATAAATTCCGTGCAGGAAAAACATACTGCCAGTTCCAATCCACTTCTGCATTAGGGAATTTTTTCGCCAATAAATAGGGCAAATAAACCCGCCCTAAGCCAGCAGACAAGTCTTTTTCATGAATCATTTTTACTTTTTCTAAATGATTCTTTAATAAAGGCGTTAAATTTTCTGAAAAAGTTGTTAGCCTATCTTTATTACCCTTACCAGAACCGGTGATTGTCAAACTAGTTGCCGACAGATACAACCGCAACGAACCAATAATATTATGGAACAGTTCTTCAGGGATATTAAGCGGAACTACCGCAAAAAGAGTGGAAATAAATCTTTGACAAAAATACTTCAAACTATGATGGTTGATACGCCACAGGTGAAAAACCTGAACAATCCAGAATACATAAAAATCCTTTTAAAGGGTAATGCCGATTTGACTGGGCGTTTTGCTGAGATTGACATTAAACAAGTTCGCCAGGCGTTATCGGAAGAACAGAAAAACCACTTGCTCTTATCCAAAGAAAATGCGGAAGCTGTTCAAAATATCGGATTTATTGGATGATAGTTAAACATATTGAGTTTTTTATAGAAGCCAACCGCTATTTGCGTTAATAGGGTTTAACTAGAGAAGGACTTTACAAAAGAGCCAGTTATAATCTATGAGGGTGCTATTTTTCTTTCATTTCCTATGGTTCTATTCACCGCCATGTATTTATGTTATATCTCTTACCATTTCTAGGTAGTACCCACATTTGATACAGCGAAACAAACCAGGTGATAGCTGCACATAAGCTATAACCAATACCTGAAATAATAGTTAGCCATGCAAATTCGGGTGATATTTTTGTTAGCCACCAAGAGAAAACATCAATAGCAAGAAAAAAGAAAGGTGCGCTCACAATAAATATTTTCAGCCACTGCTTTATATTAATAGCAAAACTAAAAATAATGCCGTTAAAGAAAAATATAAAGGAAATAGCAAAGATATGAATATGAGATACACGGGTTAATGATTCAGCAGAAGCACCACTTTCAGACTTGGCTACCTTTTGTACGTCTTCAAACTGAGTGAAGTCGGGTAAGCCGGGAATAACGCTGTGACATGAAATACAATTAGTATAAAAAATATCTTTTATTTGCTTATTCCACTGTTCTTCAGTTGCCCCGTTTCTAACCCATTTGATTATTTCTAGTTTATCAGAGACAGAGGCTTTATCCCTCATTGATCCATTGAG